>CAUPNA010000111.1:0-15342 GCA_963512475.1 uncultured Undibacterium sp. | reverse complement strand
GGTGCACCCGGCGCCGAACATCATTCTAGCGCGGTTGTTCTACGTTTCGGGGGGGGGGTTTCCACCCGCCCTACTAAATTCTTCATTCCGCTAGCGATCATCACACCCAACCCTGCTTCCAACGCGAGCTATCCTGTAACTCGCGCCACAAAATAATTCGCTTTTCGCCCGAATAAACCGCTTCAACCTCGATCTCAGCAATTGGCAAACTAAGGTCTTCAGGTTGCATCACTCTGCTTACCAAAAAATGTTTTTGCTTTGCAAGCACCTGCACCGCCGTCCATTTACTGAGCAAGAGTTTTTTGGGGCTCAACTTGTTAGGCTTGCTGACTTCTGGCGACTGATCTTGATTTAATCGTTTCATATACAACTCACAATTCATTTAAATGATTACGCAAATAATTCGCACGCTCGGACAAATCTTGACGCGCCTCCTCGCTCATTTTTCGCAGTTGCGGATACACCATGCCGATGCGGGGATTAGTCGCTAACTGCTTTTCATTGCGCGAGAAAAAATCCCAATACAGCGCATTGAATGGGCAGGCATTTTCCGTTGTCCGTTGCTTCTTATCGTAGTGACAGCCTTTACAATAATCACTCATGCGATCGATGTAAGCCGCGCTAGAAACGTAAGGCTTGGTCGCTAGTACACCACCATCAGCGTACTGACTCATACCCAAAGTATTTGGCAATTCCACCCATTCAAACGCATCGATATACACGCCGAGGTACCATTCATGTACGCACTGTGGATGCAAGCTTGCCAGCAATGAAAAATTCCCAATCACCATCAAGCGCTGGATATGGTGGGCATGCGCTTGTTCTAAGGATTGACCAATTGAATGCGCCAGACATCGCATTTTAGTTTTGCCAGTCCAGAACCATACGGGTAACTCGGTTTGATGATCGAATACATTTTCTTGGGCATAACCGGGCATGAAATGCCAATACACACCACGCACATATTCACGCCAACCAAGTATCTGCCTGATGTAGCCTTCGGCTGCGGCAATCGATACATCACCGCGCACCCATGCAGCTTCGACCGCATCGATCACTTCTCTCGGACTGATCATCTTGACGTTCAAAGCGAATGACAACAGCGAATGAAATAAACGCCACGCCTTGCTACTCATCGCATCTTGAAAATCACCAAAGTGCGGCAAAGCCAATCGAACGAAAGCCTGAAATTGCTGGAGAGCTTCGTCCCTGTGGAGAGGCCAAGCAAACTCAGTCGCATTGGGCTCTCCGAAGCTTTTCACGCCAGCGTTCTGGATTGTCGCCCACAGCACACTATGATCATGGCGTGGCCGAAAATCTTCCGGCTCCCAAGGCAAACCTGGCCAAGCTTTACGGTTATCGTGATCAAAATTCCATGCACCACCAGCAGGCTCTTTTTCCGTCATTAAAACCTGGTGTTTCACCCGCATTTGCCGATAGAAATGTTCCATTATCCACTTCTTACGTCCTTCAAAAATCTTTGAGGCATCGTCTCTCGCGGTAAAGAAATGCTCGCTGTCAAATAGGTGACAACGTAACGCTGTGTTTTGCGTGAATAATTGTAATTGCTGATCCAATCGATACTCATCCGGTGCCTGATATTGAAACTCTTGCGCGTCATAAGTAGCTGCCAATTTTTCAATGTTCGCAGGGATCGAATTCAGATTTTCAACATCATCAATCGCCACATAGTGTACGCGATGCCCCGTCATTTCCAAACGCCGTGCGAACTCACGCATCGCTGCGAATATCGCGATAATCTTTTGCGCGTGATGCAAGACGTAATCCGTTTCTTGCCTGACCTCCATCATCACGTAAAGCACATCGTCTTGCTGATGTTCGAACCAACTGTGTTGCGCATTGAGTTGATCACCCAAAATCAGGCGCAGCATTTGGATTCTTTTCTTAGAATTTTTCATAGTATTTTTAGATTGTGTTCCAAAGCCGACGATATGCGCCATCAGGATCATGTTGCTTCGCCTGCTTTTGCGGATCGAACCAACGCCCCCCTAAATAGCCGCGCGGGTCAGTACCTAAACCCGCCAAATACAGACAGTTACCCTTATTGCTATAGACATCGTAATCCAGCAATTGCGATTCGAACCAAGCTGCGGCAACCCGCCAATCACCGGCTAACTCATGCAGCCAATAGCTGATCGCTTGCTGGCGTAAGCGATTCGATAAATAGCCCGTAGTGGCAAGTTCACGCATGGCCGCATCAATCAAAGGTTCCCCCGTTTTGGATTGCGTCCATGCCTGAAATTTTTGTCCATCGAACACAGGCAAACTCACAGGTAATTTTGATAAACCGCTGGCGCAATAGAGCTGTACGCCGTATTTGCAATGTAAGAAGCGAAAATAATCGCGCCATAACAATTCAAACCAAATCCAGTAAGTGCTATCGCTCTTGCCTTGTTCGCCTTCGAAGCCACGCAAAGCGGCCATAATTTGCGGTGCAGACACAGCGCCGTTGACCAGCCATAGAGAAAATTTTGTTGAAAATTCTGTACCGTGCAACTGGTTACGAGTTTGTTTATAGCGATGCGCTAGGCCCGTAGAAAAGTAGCACTCTAAATGCTGCAAACCTGCCTGACTGCCCCCGCTAAATTCGGTCGTCCAGTAGGGGAAAGAGGAACGAGCATCTTGCTCAAGATGGTCAAAAATTCCGTCTTCATCGGTTTGCATTTGTACTGAGAACGCAAGCAAGCGTGGATCAGATAACGCAAAATTTTTCGACAACGCACACGATACGAGCTGACGAATCGAATAAGAGCTCTGCTCTATCTTATGTCTGAATGCGGTAAATTGATCAGGCATCAGCGTCAATTCAAAATCAAACTCGGCTGGCTCGTACATCGTTGATTGCCAGATAGTATGCACTGGCAATTTCAATGTATGTAAAGATTCTACCTGCGCCATCTCTTCCGGCGCGGCTATCTCTTCACAGACGATAGTCTGCAATTCATAGTGTTGCGATAGA
This sequence comes from uncultured Undibacterium sp., assembly GCA_963512475.1. GTDB lineage: Bacteria > Pseudomonadota > Gammaproteobacteria > Burkholderiales > Burkholderiaceae_D > Undibacterium. Next base: position 12,362 of record CAUPNA010000111.1, on the reverse strand, counting down.
TACGCCCAGAACTCAGTTTGTGCACTCAATTCGCCATCCAGCTCGAGCAAGTCAAATCCATACTGATGCAATTGATGACCTAAATCATTTAAGCTATCACGCAGAAATTTTTGTCTATGGGCAGAGATGCGAGCAAAGCCCCATTTGGTTTGACTAGTGCGCAGTGCGCTGTACGCGGAAGTATGACAAAACACGATCAACAGCTCAGCGCCGGCTCGCTCTGCTAAAGCGCAAGCATGATTCAAGGCTGGATTATCGTCCAATCGAAGATCATTGCGAAACCAGTAAATAATCAATTTTCTCATGGCAATTTCGCCGATACAGGAACCCGCGAACGGCTGCAACGTTCAGAACAATATCTGACCGCTTCCCAATCCTTCTCCCATTTTTTTCGCCAACTAAACGGTAATCCGCAAGCTACGCACAACTTACTTGGCAGGTCAGATTTTTTGCGCATTTTCATCGCGTTTCTTCCTGAAGTAATGCCATCTCAATAATGTATGCCTTCAGCCTGCGCTACTCGCACCAGAGCTTGCTCCAACGCCGAACGTGCATGTGCAGCGGTGTAGTGCAAATCGCGATGCAAAATGGCATCATCTTCATTTCTATTTTCGCATTGGGCGCTGTAGCGTTCGAAGCTGGTGAGCATCTGCAGTAAATCCACCAAATGCCTTGGACATTCACAGTGTATGCTATTCGCAAACTTTGCTATATGCATCAAATTGTCGTCATTCAGCAAGCGTTCGGGAATCGCGTTTGCGCGTTTGCCTCGAGACACATCGGATTTCATCGCACTCTTTTTTGATCGACCTATGCGACCTTGCTGTTCGACCAACGTTAAAGCACGTGCCATTGCCACACGACACAAATGGTCAATCTCCAACATATCTGCAGGAATACGTGCGACATGAAACCCGGCCAAGCGCATTTGTCGAATAGCATCGCTGGATGCAAAGCGATACAAAATTAGAACTGCCGTCGCTTGACAGGCTTTTTGTGCGACATTCACGAGAGGAATCTGATCCTCGGGTGCGGTAAGTTCACCCTGCTCGATAACCAGGACATCCACCTTGACATCCTTTAGCTGCAACTCAGCTTGTTTCAAATTGAAGGCGGTTTGAACCAGACTCAACTTACTTTGCTCTGGGTTTAAATTAATCAAAGACTGGCGCAACATCACGCCGACTAAAGCTATCCGCAAAAGTCCATTACTCACTTGTACTTGCGATTGGGCTGATGGTAAATTCGCAACGGCGTTCAGCATCGCCAGCAGTTGCTGTACATCCAAGTGCGCGACTGCCCCGATTGAATTCCCTGCATCGACTAGCTGCTTGATCAGACCAAGTCGTCGAACATCGTCAAACGAGTATTGGCGTTGTCCACGCTCAGAACGCGTCGGGTCAGTGACGCCGTAACGGCGTTCCCAAACACGCAAGGTTTCTACCGGAACGCCAGACAAACGAGCCGCAGCGCCACTGCGGTAGGTGGAGTTGACATCATTAGAAGAGGATTTCTGAAGTTCATTGTTCATTTTTGGCTCACTTTAGGTGTGGGTTAAATCAGCGATACTGAAAAAATTCGGCACGTGTATGTGAAACCTTTTAAAAGAACCGTAATTGAACCGAATAAAACCATAATAACACATGTTTTAACGGTTCACTTATTGGACAAACATTTCACTTTGGTCTAAGCTAAGTGCAATAGATCAATTCTATGTTTGCATTGATTTACATTGAGCAGCATTGATAAAGAAAGCAAGGTAATTCTGTATGAGTCCTGATTTGACAAGCCTAAGTACCAGTACCAGTGCAAGTGCCAGTACAGCCAAGGTATGTACCATTTACTTCGATGGCGCTTGCCCACTCTGCTCGAAAGAAATCGCCACTTATCAAACCTGGCGCGGCGCAAACCGGATTGAATGGATCGATGCCAGTCGCTGTTCGGAACTAGCATTGGGAGCAGAGCTTGAGCGAACGCAAGCCCTAGTCAAATTGCATGCTCGTGATGAAAATGGAATGCTAGTATCGGGAGCCGCAGCATTCGTCATGATGTGGCGCCAACTACCGGCACTGAAATGGATCACACCTTGCTTCGGTCATGCATCAGTAATTCATGCACTAGATTACTTATACGAAGGTTTTTTGAAAATTCGCCCACTTTGGCGTAAACCACATCAGTAAAGAAAACTTAGAAACCGATTCACAAAGCCTGCACAATGCGAGCAAGCTTACATCGACAAAGCACTTTTATCGCACCACAAACTAGAGGAAATTATCATGAAATCACGTCGTCAATTTTTGATTCAAACCATCCCAACCGTCTTAGGTTTAGGCGCTGCACTAACAGCCAATGCACAAGCAAACCGCGCTGATGAAAACGCCCCGGGATCGGTCGCACTTGGCTACAAACACGATGCTACGAAAGTGGATGCGAAAAAATACCCAGCGTATGCCGCCGGAAAAAACTGCGCCAACTGCATGCTGTACCAAGGCAAACCAACAGACGCCTGGGCGAACTGCGCCGCCTTAGGTGGTAAGCAAGTCGCCGCAAAAGGCTGGTGCATGGCCTGGGCGAAAAAAGCCTAAATGACGATGCAGCAAATCGATCAAGCTATCGTCGATAGAGTGATACAAATGGCGTGGGAAGACCGGACCACTTTCGACGCTATTCAACGTCAATTCGGCTTAGATGAGAGTGCAGTCATCCGGTTGATGCGCGGCGCCATGAAGGCTTCCAGCTTCAAAATGTGGCGCACGCGGGTAACCGGTCGCAAGACCAAGCATCAGGCTTTGCGTGGTACTGAGGTGATGCGGTTTAAATCTAGTGATCAGAAGAATCGGGATTTTTGAATTGCCAACAGTTAACGGAATGACTCAGAATTCACTTTTTTTTCGATGTTGTTTCTTGCCGGACTGAGTTGCATCATCAGTGGAATTCAAAGTGAACAGCGTTTTTTCTTTCTGCCGCAAACAACGCTTCAAATCACGCCGTAACGCGCCCTCGCGAAGGTAAAAACCACAACAAGCACATCGGCTCGGAAATGGATTGACTCCTTTTGTATACGAAACTCCACCAGTTAAGCTGATATGACGCCCATAAGGAATTGCTCTACATTTTGGACATCGAAGCCGAAGCATGAAGATGACAATCAAGATGCCGGATAAACATAAAAACGCCAATTGAAAAGTAATGTGGGCCCCTGTCTTGTGGGACAAATCAAAATAGTTAGCAAAAAACTCGAACAGCAATATCTCCAGAATCAGAACAGCTGTGGAAAAGTTGAGTGCATTACGCCTTGGCGCAAATTTTCTAATGTTTTCAAACTGAGACTTAACAACATTCTTATTCTTCAAATTAATATTTGGATAATTCGAGTAGTCTAAAGTGATCAACTTAATTAAATTTTCAAGAATCGACATTGTCAAAGTTTTTTCTAAAGGAGAAACCAGTTTACAACAATAATTTGACTTTCGAAAATATATCAAATTCTTCAATCATTCAAATTTATATTCACTCTAGAAATCAAAACGCAACTGCGACACTGCGACCCGCTCAGTATTGGGGTTAAACTCAATCGATGTAGCGTCATTTGCATCACACTTAAAGCGTTTCCTGTTGCCCACACTCCTAGCCCCATGTGTCTTCACTACAGCCGATTTACTTGCCTTAACTTCCGCCAGACCACGAACAGCAAATAATTTGGCTTTAGCCTCACGTGTCGCGAACTCGATATCAACTAATGGCATAGGGATATCGCCCCCCAACTGAATAGCATAAGCCGCCTGTACGTCCGCTGGCATAGTCCAAGGTTCAAACAAAAACAGATCTGGCACTTTACGCATGGCGGGTAACCAACGTCGGACGAATGCACCTTTCGGATCGTGATCGTGCGCTTGCTTGATCGGGTTATAAACACGCGGCACGTTAATACCTGTCGTGCCAGATTGCATCTGCATCTGACTCCAATGGATGCCAGGCTCATAATCTAAAAACTGGGTTGCCAGCCACGTACCGACTGGACGCCAATCCAGCCATAAGGGATAGGAAGCAACTGACACCAGCATTGCGCGCATACGAAAATTAATCCAGCCTGTTTCGCGTAACATCGCAATACAAGCGTCGACCATAGGCCAGCCAGTGCGCCCCTGTATGAAAGCCTGAAAATGTGCGTCATTCCAGTCATGTTCACGCAAGCAATCATAGCCACGATGCATATTGTGATATTCAATTTCCGGTTCGGACTCTAATTTTTGAATGAAGTGGCAATGCCAGTACAATCGACTGACAAAAGCATTCAAACCCTGCTTCATTCGTGCGGCGGCTGGATGTTTTGAAATAAGATCATCCTCATGCAATTGTTCCATACGCTGCACTGTCGCATGCACGACTTCACGTAAACTCAAACAACCGAAAGTCAAATAAGGTGAAAGTCTCGAGCAGGCATCGGGCGCTGACAAGGGCGAAGAAATTCCACCGCGATAGTAGGCGCTGCGCTCATGCAAGAATGACGATAAAACTGCTAGACCAGCTTGTCGTCCACCACGTTGTCTACGCGGTGGATCTGCTTGGTTCAGATTAAGGCGATCTGCCGAAGGTGGCATAGCATCTTGCCAAGGCATCTCGAAAAACTGCATTTGCGCGGGGATAGGCAAACATATTTGTTCCACATGCGCATCCCAACTCGCTTTCCAATGATCGCGATCTGCCAATCGACGCACCACACCAAACTGTCGATATTCCAAAAAATTAACTTGATGCGCACGACACCAGTGTCCTACTGCTAAGTCGCGTTGATAAGTCCATGCATTACCTGTTTCTCCATGCGCACACAAATTTTGAAAAGGCGCTTGATCATGCAAAGCCGTGAGCACGTCGACAATATCGCCAGTCACTACATGCAAACGACCGGCGCGTTGTTTCAATGCGATGTAAAGATCACGCAAGCTTTCTAAAATAAATTCAAAATGCTGACGCGCCGCATCGGGCTGAGCCCACAAACCCGGCTCAACCACATACAAGCATAAAATCGGTCCACGTGACGCGGCCTCAACCAAAGCCGCGTGATCATACAAACGCAAGTCGCGCTTGAACCAGACAACGCTATAGGACATACAGAAACGCCGGAGAAAATGAAGTACTCCAGTATTCCAGATCGCTAAGAACAATTTACAAGGTAAGTCGGGTCAAATGGAAACATCAAGCGGTACAACCGGGCTTCACTTGTAAGGAAAATAGCGATCACGCAGTCGCATGAAGGGTGTTTCTACGACACGATATAAGAAATAAGTCGCTAGTAAGCTAAGAGCAAACATCCCACTTATGCCTATCCAAGATTTGACGGATATGCCCCAAACTTCAAATGGTCGGATCAAAGCAATCATGAGCGGCTTATGCACCAAATATAGAGCGTAAGACCATAAAGCTAAGATCGATGCGCCAGGAACACGCCAGCGATACAAATACGAATTGGGGCTAAGTCCTGCCAAGGTCAACAAGGCGAATCCGGCAGCCAATAAGCTGTAGCCAAAAGTCGTGGTAAGCCACAAAAAACCTTGTCCATCCACATAGCCATAGGAGGTAAATAAGTACATCGCAACGGCAGTCAAGATGGCGCCACCCAACAAACTCAAGTGACCATGTTTGAGAGTACGCGTCCATATTTGTGGATGAAAATTCTTTAGCATAGCCAGCGCAACGCCGGGCAACAGTTCATCAAAGCGACACCAAGTTGAATAGTAAATGTGCACGTAATACTGGGTAAAGTCGTCACCGACTTGTTGCCACATCAAGTATCGCATACACGCAGCACCTGCCATTGCACCGAATAATACCAACCACATTGCACGCACTGATTTTAGATAGGTGATCGTTGCGATCGCGACTATCGGCAAAACCACATAAAACTGCTCTTCAATACTCAGAGACCAAGCATGAGAGAACGCCGAGCCCGGTTTTAAATCAAAATTTTGTGTAAAGGTTAGAAATTTCCAAAGCGGCGTCACTGCTTTACCGCCAGCCTCAAGCGAAAATAGAAAATAAATGGCTAGTACTACATAAAAATTCGGCAACGTACGCAGCGCACGGCGGATATAAAACGTCTTAAGTGAAAACCCGTGTTCACTTTTCAGGCCAGCAAATATTTGATTACCAATCAAATAGCCACTCAGGACAAAAAACAGATCAACACCAACCCAACCGATTTCACTGAGAAATCCAAAGCTAGGTTCATGGCTGACGAAGACCCTGTAGTGATACATTAAGACCAGCAAGATAGCGCAGGCGCGCAGCGTATCTAGGCCATTAATACGTGAAGAAGCGGAATGAATTTTCATGAGATAGAGGACAAATGCGAAGTATGCAATTGTCCTCTATTTGTGCGAGGTTTTTGGGCTTATTCAGCGTTATTCGTCACAGGTTTTTGGCGTTTCAACACACGCATTGTGTACGCTGTTGCAAACGTATTCAGAGTCGATGTTTTAAGTTAATGATAGCGCGCCAAACTACGCTCCAAATGCGGTGCCAGCATTTGTGGTGAATTGATCGACATCCCAAGTTCATTCAATAAACCATCTTGAATGCCATACACCCAACCATGGACTTCCACTACCTGACCGCGCTCCCAGGCATCTTGAATGATCGTGGTTTGACATACATTCACCACTTGTTCGATCACATTTAATTCACACAAGCGATCGACGCGCTCTTTTTCTGGCAAGACTTCGCCCAAATATTTTTCATGCTTTTGATGTACATCTTGCACATGACGCAGCCAGTTATCTGCCAGGCCAACACGTCGTCCTGTAAGTGCAGCATGCACGCCACCACAACCGTAGTGGCCGCAGACAATAACGTGTTTCACTTTCAGAACATCCACTGCGAACTGCAATACAGAGAGGCAATTCAAATCGGAATGCACTACCAAGTTAGCAATATTGCGGTGTACGAACAATTCACCCGGTAACAATCCCAACAATTCATTAGCTGGAACTCGGCTATCCGCGCAACCTATCCATAAGTATTCCGGACTTTGTTGTTCAGCGAGTTTTTTGAAAAAATTGGCGTCCCGGCTACGAATCTCTGCCGCCCAACTACGATTATTTTCAAATAACTGGTCAGGGGTAACACTGCCACGTATAACTTCTCTCATATTGCTCCTTTACTATTTTTACTGTCGACATTTTACCTTTTTTAGGCTGCCTAATCGAATTTATACCTACTAAAGCAAGGCCTTAAGCTGTCGATCGCAAAAAAAAACGCGGATAATTTTTTATCCGCGCTTTTCTCGTCATTCGAGCTTTCACTTACTCGAAGAACTTCTTCACTTTATCCATCCATGACTTACTTTGCGGACTATGCTTAGAACCACCTTCAGTGGTCAACTGCTCAAAACTACGTAGTAAATCTTTTTGTTTCTCGGTTAATTTCACCGGTGTTTCTATCACGACGTGACAGAACAAATCGCCAGCATAACCAGAGCGAACGCCCTTCACGCCTTTGCTACGCAAACGGAACGTCTTACCCGATTGTGTCCCTTCAGGAATTGTGAAACTGGCTTTACCACTCAGTGTCGGTACTTCAATATCACCACCTAAAGCAGCTTTAACGAAGGAGATTGGAATTTCGCAATGTAAATCATCACCTTCGCGCTGAAACACTTGGTGTGGTTTGATATGAATTTCCACATACAAATCGCCCGGAGGTCCACCATTGATACCCGGTTCACCATTGCCTGAAGAGCGAATACGCATACCATTATCAATACCGGCAGGAATTTTCACTTCCAGCGTTTTATTGCGTTTGATACGACCTGTGCCATTACATGGATTACATGGATCGGTAATCATCTTGCCTGTGCCATGGCACTTAGGACAGGTTTGCTGAATGCTGAACAAACCTTGCTGCATACGTACCTGACCATGCCCACCGCACGTGGTACATGTCACAGGTGAAGTACCTGGCTTCGCACCAGAACCATGACAGGTATCGCAACCGTCATAGCTAGGTACGCGGATCGTCGTATCAAAACCGTTCGCAGCCTGCTCTAAACTAATTTCCAGGTTGTAACGCAAATCGGCACCGCGATAAACCTGCGGACCTGCACTGCGACCACGACCACCACCGAAAATATCACCAAAAATATCGCCAAAGGCGTCAGCAAAACCAGCATTTCCACCACCGCCGCCACCACCACCCATATTCGGATCAACGCCAGCATGACCATAACGATCGTAAGCTTCGCGCTTCTGTGGATCAGACAACATTTCGTAGGCTTCTTTGCCCTCTTTAAACTTTTCTTCCGCAGTCTTACTGTCCGGATTACGATCCGGATGAAATTTCATCGCCAGCTTGCGATAAGCCTTTTTGATTTCATCTTCTGAGGCATTTTTTGCAACACCCAGAATTTCGTAAAAATCACGCTTCGCCATCTCGATTACACCTTGTTTTTATTGAAGTTAGTTTCACTGCTCAATGCAAATTCATACCGCAAAGGCGCAGAGCCCGCAGAGTAAGCTTTTTTGCTTTTCTCAGCGTTCTCTGCGCCTCTGCGGCTTGCTTTCGCTTTACTATTATTTACCGTCTTTGACTTCTTTAAAGTCAGCATCGACCACATCATCATCTTGTGGTTTTGCATCTGCGCCTGGTGCTGCGCCCGCGGCACCGCCAGCAGCGGCTTGTTGTGCTTGCATGTCTGCGTACACTTTTTCACCCAACTTTTGTGATGCCGTCGACAAATTGCCAAGCTTGGTATCGATCTCAGCTTTATCGCCAGATTTCAAGACATCTTCCAACTCTTTGATCGCTACTTCAATCTTCTCTTTTTCGCCAGCATCTAACTTATCGCCATGCTCGGCCAAAGCCTTCTTAGTAGAATGAACCAACGCGTCGCCTTGATTGCGGGACTCAGCCAATTCTTTGACTTTCTGATCTTCTTCCGCATTCAACTCAGCGTCTTTCACCATTTTTTGAATTTCTTCTTCAGTCAAACCAGAGTTTGCCTTAATCGTGATTTTGTTTTCTTTGCCCGTTGCTTTGTCTTTTGCGCCTACATGCAAAATACCGTTCGCATCGATATCGAAAGTTACTTCAATTTGTGGTGTGCCACGTGATGATGGTGGAATACCTTCTAAATTAAATTCGCCCAAACCTTTGTTACGCGCTGCGATTTCACGTTCACCTTGATAAACCTTGATCGTTACCGCTGGCTGATTGTCATCGGCAGTCGAGAATACTTGGCTGAACTTAGTTGGAATCGTGGTGTTCTTTTGAATCATCTTGGTCATCACGCCGCCCAAAGTCTCGATACCCAAAGACAAAGGTGTTACGTCTAACAACAAAACGTCTTTACGGTCACCAGACAAGACAGAACCTTGAATCGCTGCCCCAACCGCAACCGCTTCATCCGGATTCACGTCTTTACGTGGTTCTTTGCCGAAGAATTCTTTGACCAATTCTTGAACCTTAGGCATACGAGTCATACCACCAACCAAGATGATGTCATCGATGTCTGAAGTCTTTACGCCAGCATCTTTGATCGCCATACGGCAAGGGTCCATCGTCTTTTGGATCAGTTCTTCAACCAAAGCTTCCAACTTGGCACGAGTGATTTTCAAATTCAAATGCACCGGTGCGCCGTTTGCCATGGCGATATATGGCTCGTTGATTTCTGTTTGCTGTGAGCTGGACAACTCGATCTTCGCACGTTCTGCAGACGCTTTGATGCGTTGCAAAGCGATAGGATCTTTGGACAAATCCAAGCCGTTGATCTTTTTGAATTCATCGATGATGTAGTCGATGATACGTTGATCGAAATCTTCACCGCCCAGGAAGGTATCGCCGTTCGTGGACAATACTTCGAATTGCATTTCGCCATCAACGTCAGCGATTTCAATGATGGAGACGTCGAACGTACCACCACCCAAATCGTACACCGCAATTTTACGATCGCCTTTTTCTTTTTTGTCCAGACCAAATGCCAACGCCGCAGCAGTTGGTTCGTTGATGATACGCTTGACGTCCAAACCAGCGATACGACCAGCGTCTTTAGTTGCTTGACGTTGTGCATCGTTGAAATAAGCAGGAACAGTGATAACGGCTTCTGTCACTTCTTCACCGAGATAGTCTTCGGCAGTTTTTTTCATTTTGCGCAAAACTTCTGCGGAGATTTGCGGTGGCGCTAATTTTTTATCACGCACGGATACCCATGCATCGCCATTGTCTGCTTTAGAAATAGTGTAAGGCATCAAAGCGATGTCTTTTTGCACTTCTTTTTCATCAAACTTACGACCAATCAAACGCTTGACCGCGTACAAAGTATTCTTTGGATTGGTGACGGCTTGGCGTTTCGCAGAAGCACCGACGAGAATCTCGCCATCTTCCTGATAAGCGATGATCGATGGCGTGGTGCGCGCGCCTTCTACGTTTTCGATCACTTTTGGTTGGCCATTCTCCATCACTGCTACGCAAGAGTTGGTTGTACCTAAATCAATACCGATCATTTTTCCCATGATATTTTCCCTATCCTAAAGAATTTATATATTTAATTAATTTCAAATGAATCTAAAACCAAGTTCAAACTTATTGAGCGCTGACTTTATCGAATAATCGACTTATCGATTTCTCAAATTCGCGCCCTTCTATTTCTGATGTTTGGCAAAAACCCGCATTTTCAAGACATTTTTACGCCCTTTTTACGTTTTTTTTCAGGTTTTTCACCGTTTTTTGACTTTTACCTTGGTTTTCTACTTTATATCGAACCGTTTGAACGATTTTACTTATTTAGCTTGTGCAACTGTCACCAAGGCTGGGCGCAACAAACGATCTGCGATGGTGTAGCCTTTTTGCAAAACTGCGACAATCGTATTAGCCTCTTGCTCCGCTGGCACCATAGACACTGCCTGATGCTTAGTTGGGTCAAGTTTATCGCCTTGCTGAGGATTGATTTCTAGTAAGCGATTTTTTTCGAACGCAGAATTCAATTGCTTCAGCGTCATTTCTACGCCTTCCTTAATCGACTCCACTGTTTGAGTTTCAATCTTTAAGCCCATCTCCAGGCTATCTTTGACAGGAACTAAAGATTCAGCGAAACTTTCAATCGCAAATTTATGTGCTTTCGAAATATCTTCTTGGGCGCGACGGCGAATGTTTTCACCTTCGGCTTTAGCACGCATGAAGGCATCTTGCAGTTCCAATACTTTGGCTTCTAATTGCGCCAAAGTGGCGGCGGATACGCCGGGCTCATTGACAGACTCAAAGGCAGGCTCCGCAACTTGTGCAGAAACGGCTTCTCCAGGCGTGTTGATCTGCGCGGGATCGATTTCGATAGACGTGGCAATAGTCTCGTTATTTTCCACTGTTTTTTCTTGCTCTTGCATTAACAACCTCCAAATAAATCATAGATTACCCATGCAGTTGGGGAGGTTTTTAGGTAATTCAAGAGCCAAAAGTCCATTTTTCTTGAAGAAAATGGACTTTTTTTCAGAATTGAATTCAGCCTTAAGCAAATCTTTGAAAAAATCATCTGTAGGGGCTATCAAACTCTCAATTAATTTGCCCTTTGGATATAAACGTACGTCCCGCAAAACACCTACCAGATTCCATTTTAATATTAAAAATGCTGTCGATTTAGAATGAAATTCCGGAGAAATTCACGAATAACAAGTCAAGTGGCGTAAAATTGCGGTCTTTCATTCAAAAATTCAAGAAGAACGGATCTCCGCATGATTTTAGTGACTGGTGGTGCAGGATTTATAGGTGCGAATTTTGTTTTAAATTGGCTCGCGCGCAACGAAGAACCCGTAATAAACCTCGACAAACTGACCTATGCTGGCAATTTAAATAATCTTGCGAGCATCAAAGACGACCCGCGTCATATATTTGTTCACGCTGATATTAACGACGGCGCAAAGCTCGCACAAATACTAGAAGAGCACCACCCCAGAGCCATTGTTCACTTTGCGGCAGAAAGTCATGTAGATCGTTCTATCCATGGCCCCGCAGCGTTTATCACGACGAATGTCAATGGTACTTTTAGCTTGCTAGAAGCGGTACGTGCCTATTGGCAGAATCTGGAAGCAGACAAAAAAGCGACATTCCGCTTTTTGCATGTCTCAACTGACGAAGTCTATGGCAGTCTGGAAGCGGAAGATCCACCTTTCACAGAGACGACGACTTACGCACCAAACAGTCCCTACTCGGCATCGAAAGCCGCCTCCGATCATTTAGTACGCGCCTATCATCATACTTACGGCCTGCCTACACTGACCACAAATTGTTCGAATAATTATGGCCCTCTGCATTTTCCAGAAAAACTTATCCCATTGGTCATTACCAATGCGCGCGCTGGCAAAGAGTTACCTATCTAT
>CAUPNA010000110.1:0-15638 GCA_963512475.1 uncultured Undibacterium sp. | reverse complement strand
TTGGCACGTTTTGAGCGCGAACAGTACACGTGGAAGAGTGATTCTTCCCAAATGCTACATGCCGGCAATCTGCGGGTCGGCAACATCTTGTTCCACATCGGTGTGCTCGGTTTGTTCTTTGGGCACATGGTCGGTTTGCTGACACCAGTGATCGTGTGGGATAGCTTGGGCATTTCACATGGTTTTAAACAAATGATCGCGATCGTCATGGGCGGCGTGTTTGGCACTTTGTGTATGGTCGGTTTGCTGATCTTGATGCATAGGCGCTTCACTGATGCACGTATCTCAGCTGTGACAAAAACGGGAGATAAAGTCTTGTTGTTATGGATTTTTGTTACCTTGGCCTTGGGCTTATCCACTATCTTTGAATCTATGGAACACAGAGATGGCCACATGATGGTCTTGTTGATGACGTGGGCGCAGCATATCGTCACCTTTAAAGGCGATGCCGCCAGCTACATCGTGACCGCACCGTTCTTGTTCAAGGCGCACTTGTTTATGGGCTTGAGTTTGTTTGTGATCTTCCCGTTCACACGTTTGGTACATGTGTGGAGTGGCTTTGCATCGGTTGGTTACTTGAGCCGTGCATGGCAGTTGGTTCGTCCACGATAAGTCTTCTGAACGTCAGAAGACGGGGAGAACGAAAACCCCTCAACGCTGAGACTCGGAGTCGCTGAGAAGAACATGAGTAAAACAAGACTTTCTCCGCGCTCCTCTGCGCCTCTGCGTCTCGGCGTTGAGGGGCTTTGACTTTGATCGATTAATGTCAAAGATTCTCTCTTTGATCAGGAATACACTTCGATTGTTATTGATAATAAACAGGAGGCAATCATGCCCGTAATAGTCAATGGTTACGAATTCAGCGATGCTGAAATGCAGAATGAATTACTCGAGCACCAAGGCGCTGCTGATGCTATGAAGAGTGCGATGACCGCTTTGGTCTTGCGTCGAGTGTTACTGGATAAGGCGAATGAATTGGGTTTGTCAGGTAATGACGAAGACAAAATCGAAGCTTTATTAGTACGCGAAGTGGTCGTGCCTAAGCCGAGTTCTGAAGAATGTCTACGTCACTATCAAGCCCATCCGCAGCGCTTTACCGTGGGTGAATTGGTCGAGGCGAATCACATTTTGTTCCAAGTTACCGCAGCATTAGATTTAGATAATTTGCGCAAACATGCAGAAATTGTGTTGCAAGATTTGTTGGATAATCCAGCTAATTTTGCAGCGATGGCGAAAGCGAATTCGAATTGCCCATCGAGCGAAGTTGGCGGCAGTCTCGGTCAACTGACCCGTGGCGACACCGTTCCTGAATTTGAGAAAGTGATTTTTTTAGGGGAAGAACACAAAATCGTACCACGCTTAGTCGAGTCCCGTTTTGGTCTGCATATCGTCCAACTAGGTCGCAAACTGGCAGGAAAATTACTGCCGTTCGAACAAGTAGAAAGCAAGATCGCCGATGCCATGCAAAGAGCCAGTCACGATCATGCAATGCGTCAGTACCTGCAATTAATGGTTGGCCAAGCCAAGATTAGCGGCATAGAACTTGAGGGGGCTGAAACGCCTTTGGTGCAATAAAGATAGGCAAAAAAGCGACTCAAAAAACGCAAGCAGTATTCCGTGTACTGTCGCAAATCTGCTTAAAAATTAAATTAAATTAAATTCAATTTGAGCAAAAACCTCGAAGCAGGGTAAAGTATTTCTATTAAATACTTTTTGTCTGCTATAGTTGGCATCTAGTCAGTCTTTAGGCTGCTGCTGAGCTGCTTCGGGGGAGTAATTGTTTTGCATGTTTTCATTGCATTAATTCTAAATTTTCCCACAACACTTCTTGGGTGGTTTACTCATTCTCCGGCTCGCCGGGTCGCCTCTTTAATCTTCTTTGTTTTTCTTTTTTCTAGCTTGCCAGATACTACGCAAGCGGGGGCATTGCATCGTTTTCGTTTTGACCAATTTAGCGTAGATCAGGGTTTGCCAAGTACCGGGGTCACGAATATCTATCAGACCCGCGATGGCTATATTTGGATCGGGACCGCGAATGGACTAGTGCGCTACGACGGTCGGCACATGCAAGTATTTTCCAATAATCCAGCTAATCCAGGCAGCATCAGCCATAACCGTGTTTTTAGTTTATTTGAAGATTCACAACAAAATTTGTGGATAGGTACACGTCGCGGTTTGGATAGACTCGACTTAAAAACGGATGTCATTCAACGTTTCCCTTTTGCTGACGATATCAGCGAAAAAGATAAAGTGGTCTACGGCATCGCACAGGCTGGGCCGGGACAGTTGTGGGTGGGTACCTCGGGCGGTTTGAAGTTACTTGATGTGCAGAATGGGCGATTTAGCAGCTGGCAGCCTGATGCAACCGAAGCGATCTACTTTAGCGGCGAGGTGCGGGCGATGCTGACCGATGGAGCTGGCGGGGTTTGGATAGGACAAGGGCATAGGGTTGCGCATATCAGTCAAAACGGCCGTTTGTTGTTGCAGTTTCAGGCGGTGAGCGCCAGTGCAGCGCAGAAATTGCAACCCGTGGATAATTTGGTTCGTAGCTTGGCATTCGATCCTTCCGGTCAATTGTGGGTGGGGTTGACGGGCGGTTTAAGTTTGTGGAGCGTCGAAAACAAAGTCGCTGAACCAATTGCCCTGCCCATAGGGTTGAACCTTCCTAAGGCTACGATAACGGCGATCGTGCAAGATCAGGAAAAATCGATGTGGTTGGCACTGAACGATGGTCAGGGGCTGTTTCGCTGGCGTTCACAACAAAAAAAGTTAGAGCGATTTGTGAATACGCCCGCGGTTGAGAGCAGCTTAAGCGGTAATACCCTAACTTCACTGATGCTCGATGCAACGGGCGCTTTGTGGGTAGGAACCTCTGATTTTGGCGTTAATCTATTTGATCTGAATGGACGAGGTTTTCAAACCTATTTGAATGTGCCTGGTGATCCTCGCAGTATTTCAAATCGTCTGGTGTCGGCAGTAATACCTGATCATAGCGATTACGTTTGGCTCGGTACCTTAGGGGGGGGGCTCAATCGACTGCATCTGCCCTCTGGCGATACCGAGCGATTTACTAAAAAGCAAATGGGCGTTGAGTATATACGCACGTTATTATTGGATAACAAAAAACAACTATGGGTCGGTGGCGAAAGTTTAGAGATATTTGATCCAAAAAAACAAAGCAGTCAAAAAGTCGTGTTGGATTCCAGCTTCCCAGTCGGTGGGAAGGTCACAGCACTGAAGAAAGACGATGAAGGAAATGTGTGGGTCGGAACAAGTTCTGGATTGTATCGAGTCAACACTGATATGAAAATTAGCGCTTATCGTGGTGGGCTGCATAAAGCAGGCACTCTTAATGATGATGCGATCGATAGTCTCTTGTTCGATTCCGAAAAACGTCTGTGGGTGGGAACTAAAGGCGGCTTGTTTCTTTGGCGCGAAGCCGACGCTACCTTTGAGATGATAGGCAGGCCTACAAAAGAAATTACCAATCCAGAAAAACTGGGAGTAACTGGATTGCGGCAAGATGTACATGGACGGATTTGGGCCGCGACTTTACAAGGCTTATTGGAAGTAAAACCCAAACAAAAAAGCACAACAGGCGCGGGTGTGGCCGATGATTGGAATTTGGTGTCTTGGGCAAATTTGCCTGATTTGCCGGATGACGTGATCGAGTCGATACAAGATGCTGATAACGGCGAAATTTGGTTAAGTACTGAACGTGGACTGATACGGGTCAGTCCTGGGCAAAAGGTAGTTCGTAGTTTTCCTTCTTTCGGACGATTTGAAGGTGCTTTCAATTTTGGTGCCGCTGCTCGTGCTTCAGACGGAGGAATGCTCTTTGGTGGTGTTGGTCTGATATATTTTCATCCCGAAAATATACGGGATAATTCGATTCCACCGCGAGTCGTTGTAAGCGATATTCTTTTGTTCAATAAATCTCTGATGCATTGGAATAACAAAGGCGTATTTAACGCAAAGCAAAATAGTAGCATCGGACAAACTACGGAAAGCAAAAATACCTATGATCTAAAGAGTGTAGGTGTGAATGGTACTTTGAGCGCGGCACGACAGATACGCTTGAATTATGAACAGACGATGGTCAGCTTTGAGTTAGCGGCCCTACATTTCTATAACCGCACTCAGAATCGTTATGCCTGGAAACTGGAGGGATACGATAAAGAATGGATCGTTGGACAGTCCGATCGTGGCTTCGCTACTTATACTAATCTGGACGCAGGTACCTATCGCTTGTTGGGCCGGGCGGCTAATTCTGATGGACTATGGAGCGAAAGCACAGTCTTGTTGGAGGTCATCGTGTTACCACCCTACTGGAAGACAGCATGGTGGTATGGTATGTGGGCTTTGTTGATTCTGGGTATGTTCGTTTTGTTTTATCAGCGGCGCGTGCAGGGAATCAGGGCAAGTCAACTGTATCTGGAGCAACAGGTTAAACGCCAGACACAAGAAGTATTAGAGCAAAAGCGATTGGCAGAAATTCAGCGAGAAATCGCCGAGCGTGCCCGTAATGACATTGGTCGTTTGAGTGAAATTGGCCTGCGGATCACTGCTTCGTTAGATGTCAGCGAAATCCTGGATACTTTGTATGCCAACATCCGTACATTGATCTCGGCGCCGACGTTAGGTGTCGGTTTTGTTGACTGGGAAAAACGCCAGATTAATTTTGATTACACCTTACAAGGTGATCTTCGCATTTTGGCCTACTCACGTAGTTTAGATGCGCTGGAGCAGCCTGCAACGCAGTGCGTACTCAGTGCGCAGGAAATGATCATTGATGAAATTGTCCATGACAGCCGGAAACTCGACGCGATCACCGCAGAAAAAGTCGGGCAAGTTGATACCTTGCTAGAAAATGGCCTCAGTACAGATAACTCCCGTTCGGGTATTTATGTGCCCTTGATTTTGTCTGGTCGTGTCATGGGATTAATCGGTGTGCTGAGCATGAAGCCGCGTGCATTTGGTTTAGATGAATTGAATATTTTGCGCACGTTGGCGGCGTATACCGCAGTTGCCTATGACAATGCAGAGGCCTATCGTCGTTTGCAATTGACACAGTCAAAATTGGTCGAGCAAGAAAAACTAGCCGCGCTGGGATCCTTGGTCGCCGGTGTGGCTCATGAATTGAATACACCGATAGGGAATAGCTTATTGATGGCAAGTACGATGTTGGATATGAATCGTCAATTCTTAAAGCAAGTGCAGGGGAATCAATTACGTCGTTCTGATTTAGAAAAATTTTGTGAAAATACCAGCACTTCGTCAGATTTAATGATGCGCAATTTAACGAATGCGGCTAATTTAGTGAGTAGCTTTAAACAGATTGCCGTAGATCAAACCTCGGATCAACGACGAACCTTTGATTTGCTTAATTTCTGTGAAGAGGTGGTTTTGACCTTATCCAATCGCATTAAGCGCGACGGCCATGCATTGCAATTGGAAGTGGAAGCCGGACTAGAGCTTGATAGTTATCCGGGATCATTGGGACAAGTATTAAGTAATTTAATTATCAATGCGATGGTGCATGGCTTGCACGAAAAGACAGATGGTCTGATTCGAATCATCGGCCGTGCTTATGGTGTAGATAAGGTGATTTTGACGGTGGAAGATGATGGACATGGGATCGCTAAAGAAAACATCGATCGTATTTTTGAGCCTTTCTTTACCACGCGTTTAGGCAAGGGCGGTAGTGGCTTGGGTCTGCATATCTGTTACAACATGGTGAACTCCGTTTTAGGCGGTAGCATCAAGGTCGATAGCGAAATCTCTCGAGGCGCGCGCTTCACGATTATTGTGCCCAGAGTGGCGCCGCTTGATCATACTGCCTAACATCATTTGACCAATTTCATCTGGTCAACATCATCACCAGGTTTGCTGAATAAAGCAAAAATTCAAACAACTTAAAATAGATAGCTAAGTCGCTTATTCCGTGTGAGTCGGTAACGTTGGCTAAATATTGTGTCAACACGGCCTAGCCAACTTCTTCCAAATAAATTCAATTGAGTGCTTGGGTAGCGTATTGTCGAGTAATTTTGCTATTAAATAGACGCACAAATAGACACACAAATTTGATGTAGAACAAGTTTTATCCCCCAAAAGAACTAGTCGACTTTAGCTTGGGGGAGAATTGTGTCGGTGCTGGAATGCATCCACAATGACTTCATGAAAAATCCTATTCCATCACAGTTCGTTGAGCAAGACACCAGACTAATCGATCGTTTCGGTCGCCAGCTCAATTACTTGCGTGTGTCGGTCACGGATAAATGTGATTTGCGTTGTAGTTATTGTATGCCGGCGGGATTTACTGGTTTTGAAGAACCTGAGAACTGGTTGAGCTTTACGGAGATAGAGCGCGTCGTTGCAGCCTTCTCGCGTCTCGGTGTGGGGCGTGTGCGCTTAACAGGGGGCGAACCTTTACTTCGAAGACATTTGCCTCAATTGGTGGAACGTTTGGCTGTTTTGCCAGGGATTGAAGATATTTCTTTATCGACGAATGCCACCCAACTACATAAACATGCGGACGCATTATTCCGTGCTGGCGTTAGCCGCATTAATGTGAGTTTGGATAGTTTGGATAAAGCCTGCATGCAGTCCATCACCGGACGCGATAGCTTTTCTAGCATCATGGCAGGCTTGCAAGCAGGAAAACGGGCAGGTTTTAAGCCTATCAAATTGAATATGGTGGTGATGGCGGGTGTGAATGATCATGAAGTGCAACGTATGGCGGAATTTTGTTTTAAAGAAGGATTCATTTTGCGCCTGATTGAGGCTATGCCTATGGGGAGCACGGGACAAAATAGTCAGTATCGTGACATAGGCCCGATTCGCGATGAATTGGTACGAAAATTTGATTTAGTCCCCGCTGCCGAAGAGCTGGGTGGTGGTCCCGCCAGATATTGGCGCAGTCGTGACGGACAGGCAACGATAGGATTTATTTCGCCGTTGAGTCAACATTTCTGCGCTAGCTGTAATCGCGTACGCTTGGCCGTCGATGGCACGCTGTACATGTGTCTGGGGCAAGATGAAAAATTTGAATTACGTCCTCTGTTGCGAGCAGGTATTAGTGATGAAGGATTGGAGCAGGCAATTCGGCAAGCAATAGAACTAAAACCAAAGCAGCATGAATTTACGACGCAAAGACACAAAATTATACGATTTATGTCGCAGACCGGTGGATAACAAAACGATGTGGAGAATGACATGGAAGTGCGCAATATTCACCAATTTATTGAAGGGTTTCAACGATTTCAGAGTAAGTATTTTTCCGGTGAAACACCTCTATACGGCAAACTCAACAATGGACAAAATCCCAGTACTTTACTAATAGGTTGTTGCGATTCGCGAGTCGATCCGGCCTTACTCTTAGATTGTGATCCAGGCGACATTTTTGTGATACGCAATGTGGCCAATCTAGTGCCGCCGTGTAATGAATCTGGTAATCAGCAAGGCGTCAGTGCGGCTATCCAGTTTGCGGTAGAAGCCTTAAATGTTAAACGCATTATCGTGATGGGACATGAGAAATGTGGTGGTATCCGTGCTTTAATGCAGGGCTATCGACCAAGTAGAGATATCGATTTTATCGGGCGCTGGATGCGTATTGTAGAGCCTGTAAAACAGCAGGTCTTACATCAGCTCGCGAATTGCACTGTCGAAGTGCAGAATCATGCCTGCGAACTCGGCGCGATTATTTTGTCTTTGAATAATTTGCGTAGTTTTCCTTGGGTTGCCGAACGCGAGGCACGTGGTCAGATCGCTTTGCATGGCTGGTATTTTGATATGACTAATGGCGCGCTTTTAGCTTATTCCGACCGTACAGATACTTTTTTGCCTATGGTCTGCCCTTTAGGTGTTCCTCATCCACACTCACATCCTGAAGCGGAAACGTTTGAAGCATCTATGCAAGTCGAATCTCAAGAACTGGCGACAAGCCTACGATACACTAGACAACTTTTTGAGGCTTAGCTGAAATGATCACCCCCAATCTGCAAGCACCTTTCGTTTTACCGATGGGAAAACGTCTGACTTTTCGTATCTTAATTACGACGGTGATAGGACTTGCTCTGACCTTGGCGGCGATTGGCTATACCTTACTATTGTCCTGGCAATTGGAAGGCGGTGGAGCTGCAATCAATGAAGCGGGTAGTTTAAGGATGCGTTCTTATCGCATGGCGATGATCTTGGAGCAGGCACCGTCGAATGCGATTGTGGAACAAGAGCTGCTCGATTTTAATCGCACACTGGCAGAGTTACAAGCTGGCGATCCTAAACGACCTTTGTTTTTGCCACAAACGCAGCCGATTCGTGAGCAAATGAAGAAAGTACAGGATGAGTGGTTACGCAATATTCAGGTGAATGCACAAAAGGTATTGCATGAAACCGATCCCGCTGTGCGTCGCCTTGCACTGCGTCAGTATGAGCAAGAGTTGCCTATCTTCGTTCAAAACATTAATCAATTAGTGATACTGGTGGAAGTCGAATTAGCGGAAAAAACCACCTGGTTGCGCTTGTGTCAGACCGCTCTGATTTTCATGTCTCTGGCTGCCAGTATTGCACTACTTTATTTGCTTTACTTATGGATAGTCGGCCCCGTCACACGCATGCAGGCGGGTATTGCGCGTATGAGTAAAGATGATTTGAGCGTGCGTCTACCGATAGAGACAGAGGATGAATTTGGTGTGCTGGCGCAGGCATTTAATCAGATGGCTGATCATGTACAAACGGTACACCGTACACTGGAAGTACGGGTATCTGAAAAGACCGCTAAATTGCAGGCGCAAAATCATGAGATAAGCACCTTATATGAGATTTCAGGATTCTTGGCGGGGCCGCATGCGATAGAGGAACTATGTCGTGGCTTCTTACATAGGATTATGCAGCGCATACACGCTGATGGCGGCACAGTGCGTATTCTCGATGCTAAGAATGACAATATGCATATCACGGTGCATGAGGGTATTTCTGAAAAAATGATAGAGGAGGAGCATTGCATTAAAAAGGATGATTGTCTGTGTGGTGCTGCCACTCAGCAAGGCATTATTTTGGTGCGGGATTTTCGTTTATTAGATCAGCAAAAACGATATCGCTGTCAGGAAGAGGGCTATGTCTCCTTAGCGGTGTTTCAAATTGTGACGCGCGAGTTGGTGATCGGCAGTTTTTCTCTACACTTTTCAAAAGAACGTGTGGTCACTAATGAAGAACGGCGCTTATTAGAAATTCTAGGAAAAAATTTGGGATCAGCGATAGAGAATCAACGATTGATTGCGAAAGAAAAAGAATTTGCGGTGTCGCAGGAACGTAACTTATTAGCGCAGGGTTTGCATGACAGCATTGCGCAAGGCTTAAATTTTTTAAATTTGCAAGTGCAGATGTTAGAAGATTCTTTAAAGCGTGACGAAGTTGAGGAAATCCGTGAGATCGCGCCTTTGTTACGTGCTGGCGTAGAAGAAAGTTATGAAGATGTACGTGAGCTCTTACTGAATTTCCGCACTCGTTTGCAAGACAGTAATCTGGAGTCAGAGATGCGTAACGTCGTTGCAAAATTTCAGCGCCAGACTGGTGTGCATAGTGAGATTCAATTTGCGGGTAATGGCGCACCTTTAGCACCAGAACAACAGTTACAGGTTTTATTTATTTTGCAGGAAGCCCTATCGAATGTACGCAAGCATGCGCAGGCCAGCGAAGTGCAGGTCAGAATCGATAATGTTCGTGATTTTATGATGACCGTACATGATGATGGTTTGGGTTTTGATACGGATACCGTAGCGGAAAAAGGCGAAGAACATATCGGTCTACGAATTATGAAAGAACGAGCTGAGCGACTATCGGCGCAGTTCTCTATTGAAAGTAGCGTCAGTCATGGCACAACGATTTCCCTGCATTTGCTGCGACAAGAGCGTCTGGTTGCCTAAAAAAGAGAAAGTAGAGACATGAGTATTCGTATTTTATTGGTGGATGACCATAGCCTGTTTCGTAGTGGGGTTCGTCTACTATTGCAACGCAATCCTGAATTTGAAATTGTAGGCGAAGCTGCCGACGGTTTAGAAGGCGTTAAGCGCGCAAAACAATTAAAACCCGATGTGGTCTTAATGGATCTCAATATGGCGGGCTTGTCAGGCTTGGAAGCGATGCAATTAATCGTTGAAGATTTGCCTGACACGGCAGTGTTGATGTTGACCGTGTCGGAAGAGGCTGAAGATCTGACGACGGCTTTAAAGAACGGCGCTCGAGGTTATTTGTTAAAGAACATAGACGCTGACTATCTAACGCAATCGATCAAACGAGCCGCAGCAGGTGAGCCAGTGATTGCAGAGTCCATGACCGCAAAATTAGTCATGCAGTTTCGCGCTGGTCATAATGTCAGTACTACGCCAGAACGTGAAAAACTCACCCCACGTGAACGTGAAACCATGGTGTGCCTGGCACGTGGTGAAAGCAACAAAGAAATCGCCCGCAATCTTGATGTGGCGGAGAGTACTGTCAAGATTCATGTGCAAAATATTTTGAAGAAATTGAATTTGACCAGTCGTGTGCAAATTGCGGTGTATGCGGTTGAGCATGGGATGGATAAGGCTTGATCGAAATAGCTGCCAAAATTGAATCGACATGCTCAACCTTTTGCAGTACCTATCTACGTCGATTGGTGTATAGCACCATCACTGGACGCAACTTACACTTCAGGTATATTTAATTATGATGGGGAGACGTGATGAGTAAGATTAATCTGGATGGCTTATTGCTCAATCAAGCTTTATTCTGCCATATTTCTCCTTTTGAATTGGATAGCCTAAAAAAAGAAGTGGTAAAGCTGGAGCTGGAAAAAGGCTTAAGTTTATTTCAGAAAGACGATACTGCGGATGGATGTTTTATACTTGTGTATGGCTTGATCAAACTGGCAATTCCCGCCTCGAATGGCAGTGACAAGATCGTTGAATTGATCCGTCCAGGGCAATGCTTTGGCGAAGCGATGATGTTTCTCGAAGAGCCATATCCGTTTTATGCAGAAGCCCTAGAGCCATCGCTATTATTACGTTTGCCGAAAGATGCTCTATTAAAATTACTAGACCAATCGCCCGCGATTGCTCGTCAGATGATGAAGGGCTTATCGTATCGTCTTTTGGGTTTTATAAAAAGTGTGGAAAGGCAATCCTCGCATAATGCGATGCAACGCGTGGTTGACTATTTAGTGCAGACCGCTTTGTCGCAAGAGAGTAACGAGATTCGACTGGAGTTGAAGAAAAACCTTGTGGCCTCGCTGCTTAACTTAACACCAGAAACCTTCTCGCGTATGTTGCATCACTTGATTGAGCTGGGGCTGATCAGTGTCAGTGCTTCTCGTATTACGATTAGCTCATTATCTGCGCTCAAAGCTTATCCTCAAATTCATAGTGAGTCTGAGCAAAGTAACGCTAAAACGGCTCTGCACCGATCTCGGATGAAAAAGCACAGCGCGCCTAGCTTGCAAGTCTGATGTCATTACTGATGTCATTACTGATGTCATTGAGGACGCAGACATTTTCAAGATGTATCTCAACAGACCCTAGTTCTTTCGGCTAGGGCACACCTACTTCTGCAGTCACATTTCCACCCAGATGAAGAATTTTCAAATAGTCGGCGACTCCGTATTCTGTCAGTCATGCTTGATTGTATCTACGATTCAATGAGATGCATTTGGTTTTGCGGGCATTAATTCTTTAGGGAGATGAACATGAGTCACGTATTGAGTCGATGGGAGCCGGAGGACGGTGCGTTTTGGAGCAAGGAAGGGAGTGGCATAGCGAATCGCAATTTGTGGATTTCTATTCCTTGCTTGATGTTGGCATTCTCGGTGTGGATGTTGTGGAGCGTGGTGGCTGCAAATTTGGATAAGGCAGGTTTTAAGTTCAGCAAAGATCAGTTATTTTTTCTGACCGCCTTGCCTGCATTATCAGGCGCTACTTTACGTATTTTTTATTCCTTCTTGGTGCCCGTGTTTGGCGGTCGCCGTTTTACGGCTTTCTCTACCGCTAGCTTGTTGATTCCTGCTATCGGTATGGGCTTTGCGTTGCAAGATCCGACGACCAGTTATTCCACTTTGTTGATTCTGGCTTTGTTGTGTGGTTTGGGTGGCGGTAATTTTAGTTCCAGCATGGCGAACATCAGTTTCTTTTTCCCTAAATCGCGCAAAGGCTATGCGACTGGTATGAACGCGGGCATCGGTAACCTGGGTGTGTCGGTGGTGCAGTTTGTAACACCATTGGTGATTTCTTCCGCGGTATTTGGCGCGGCTTTGTCGGGTGATGGCTTTTTGTATCATAACGTCAAAACCAATTCGGATAAATTGTTTTGGCTCGCGAACGCAGGCTTTATCTGGGTGCCATTTATTCTGGCCGCGACGATTGCGGCGTGGTTTGGCATGAATGATATCGCCTCTGCTAAAGCATCATTTTCTGATCAGGCGATTATTTTTAAACGCAAGCATAATTGGCTGATGTGCTGGTTGTATATCGGTACATTTGGTTCTTTCATTGGTTTTTCTGCCGCTTTTGCGATGTTGATCAAAGCGCAGTTCCCTGAAGTAGACGTCGCTAAATTTGCTTTTCTTGGACCGTTGGCTGGCGCTTTAGCACGTCCGGTTGGCGGCATCTTGTCGGATAAATTAGGCGGTGCACGTTTGACCTTCTGGGTGTTTGGTGCAATGGCAGCAGTGATTGCGGTCGGAATTCTACCCGCTTTGCATGCGCATCAATTTAACGTGTTTTTGTTTTCCTTCATTGGTATGTTTATTTTGACTGGCTTGGGCAATGGTTCGACCTTCTGCATGATCCCTATCATTTTTCAAACCGAGAGAGAACGTGCCAGTGCTGGTAAAGGTGAGGCTGCGATTAAACAAGCGCGTTTGGATGCAGCTAAAGAGTCCGCTGCCGTCTTAGGATTTTCTGGTGCGATTGGAGCCTATGGTGGTTTCTTTATCCCACAAAGTTTCGGCACTTCAATCAAGATAACCGGCGCACCTGATATGGCTTTGTATACGTTCATCGGGTTCTATGTCAGCTGTATGATTATTACTTGGTGGTTCTATTCTCGTAAAAATGCAGAGATGCCTTGTTAAGAGAGATCAGCTAAGTGTTACTAGCTAAGTGTAAGTAGTCAGACGCAAAAAAGCCCCGCTAGAAAGTGGGGCTTTTTTGAGTTTGACACTTGGTTTTAGTCACTGAGGGCTACTTTAGCCGCTTCTTCAGGCGTCAAACCGTCATAAAATTGGTCGGTTAAAAATTCAATTTCTTCTTCAATGAATTCCTGAGCCTGAGCTTGAGTTGCGCCGCCTTTGACCAGGAAACCTTCAACTTCGATGCACCAATTGATCACAGCCATGGTTTCTTCGTCGAGTTCTTCATTCTTCTTTGCCATGATGTTTCCTTTTGCCTGGTTAGTGATTCGGTCATTGATGGTGAGTTCTTCAATTATTGCGCCCATTTATTGCGCCCATTTATTGCTACTCTGGCGCTAAATCAGCTATGAAGTATTATCATGTTACTTGATCTGCACGACCGCCGCATCATTCTGACTAAATTATGTTAACGCGCCCTAATTAAGGTTTACGCTATGGACTTTCATTATCGACTGGTAAATGTATTTGCCGAATCGACTTTTGGTGGCAATCCCCTCTGTGTGTTTGAAGATGCCCAGGGTTTAAGCGGTGCGCAAATGCAGGCGATTGCCTTGCAATTTAATTTATCTGAAACGGTATTTATTTTGCCATCGGAACGAGCAACAGCGCGTATGAGGATTTTCACTACGGGCTATGAAATGCCGTTTGCTGGGCATCCCACTTTGGGGACAGCGCACGTCGTGCGTCAACTGTTGAAGACGGGGAATGCGATTAGCTTGGAGTGCAAAGCGGGCATCGTACCGGTGCGAGCTGCATCGAATGAGCCTGAAGCGCCTGATGTTTGGACATTTACAGCGCCTGTGCAAGGACTACCTGTGACTGCAAAGTGTGCTTTGCCGGGCGCTGAAGTCGCTGCGATGCTGGGTTTGCAAGTGAGCGATTTACGTGACGAACCCTTATGGGTGAATACCGGCACCGATCAATTATTAGTGCCACTCCGCACGATAGCGGCGGTGCAGCGCGCCCAACCCGATAGTAGCCGCTTGGCAGATTGGCCACCGAGTAGTTTAGGGAGGAAAACGGCTTACGTATTTGCGTGGGACGATCATGCTCCAAGCACCAATGAACGTCTTGCGATCACTTCCCGTTACTTTTTTACTAAACAAGGTGGTGGTGTTGCCGAAGACCCGGGTACGGGATCAGCTTGTGCGAACCTGGGCGGTTGGTGGATTTCCCAGAAAAAATCCTTGCCAGCGAGCATACAAATCAGTCAAGGCGAGCAAGTACAAAGACCTAGTCGCTTATACTTAGATGTCAGCCCGGAATGCGACATTCAGGTTGGCGGGCGTGTGATTGAATTAGGACGTGGAGTGATAAACTTAGGATGAGCCTTAAGATTAAATTTTACTAAAAAGAATCAAAGCAAATGACGAATGAGAAAAAACCGATGTTAAGCGTCGCAGATGCCTTGCAAACTTTACTGCAAGCGGTGCGACCTATCCTTGAAGTAGAACAGATCAATACGCTGGCGGCGAATGGTCGGATTCTGGCGCAGTCACAAAGATCAAGTTTGCATGTGCCGCCTATGGATAACACGCAAATGGATGGATATGCGGTGCGTGCTGCCGATTGTGTAAGTGGGAATGCGCGATTAAAAGTCTCGCAGCGGATACCGGCAGGTGTGCTTGGGCGCCAGCTGGAAGCTGGTACGGCCGCGCGTATTTTTACGGGAGCGTTCATACCCGATGGTGCAGATGCGGTCGTGATGCAAGAACAATGCACGGTCGAACACGAAGGCGGTCAGACTTTTGTCACCATCGCGCATGCGCCAAACAGCGGTGAGTGGATACGCCGTCAAGGCGAGGATATTCGGGCGTGCGCTGAGATTTTAAGTGCGGGTACTCGCTTGCGCGCGCAAGAACTGGGTTTAGCAGCTTCCGTTGGTTTAGCTAGTTTGCCTGTATTACGTCCTTTGCGTGTTGCAGTCTTTTTTACAGGTGATGAATTGACTATGCCGGGTGAGAATTTGAAGCCCGGTGCCATCTATAACTCGAATCGTTTTTTGCTCACCGGTTTGTTGCAGAATCTAGGTTGTGCCATCACGGATTATGGCATCGTGCCGGATAGTTTAGAGGCAACTCGCGCCACCTTACGGGCGGCTGCACGTGATCATGATTTGATCATCACTTCGGGTGGTGTCTCGGTTGGAGAAGAAGATCATATACGTCCAGCAGTAGAAGCTGAGGGTAGTATTAATATGTGGCAGATTGCGGTCAAGCCAGGTAAACCTTTGGCGTTTGGTGAAGTGCGGCGCGGTGTTGCCGATGTCGCTAATGCTGACGATGTTTTAGATACTGCATTCTTTCTTGGCCTGCCTGGTAATCCTGTATCCAGTTTTGTGACCTTCTTGTTGTTCGTCCGTCCATTTATTCTCAGAATGCAAGGCGTGCAAGATGTAACGCCGCAGTCTTATCTTATGCGCGCCGATTTCGAGGTAAATAAGGCGGATCGACGTAATGAATTTTTACGCGCCAAG
>CAUPNA010000109.1:0-15658 GCA_963512475.1 uncultured Undibacterium sp. | reverse complement strand
TTGATGTCGGCTTCTGCTTCATCTGGATTGTCATAACGTTTCTGGATTTCAAACGCGACTTCATTAGCACCACCATGTTTAGGACCACGCAAAGCACCGATTGCACCCGTGATAGCGGAATGGATATCGGAACCTGTACCAGCGATTACACGACTAGTGAAAGTCGAAGCATTGAATTCGTGTTCTGCGTACAAAATCAAGGACGTGTGCATGGCGCGCACCCAAGATGCCTTTGGTTTTTCGCCGTGTAATAAATGAAGGAAGTGACCACCGATAGAATCATCGTCGGTTTCCACTTCGATGCGTTTACCGTTGTGGCTAAAGTGGTACCAGTACAAAAGCATAGAGCCGAAAGACGCCATCAAACGATCGGCGATGTCACGCGCGCCTGGCGTGTTGTGATCATCTTTTTCTGGCAACGTGCAACCCAATACTGATGAAGCCGTGCGCATCACGTCCATAGGATGCGAAGACGCTGGCAAGGCTTCTAAGGCCAATTTCAAATTCGCTGGCAAGCCGCGCAGGGATTTTAGTTTTGCTTTGTACGCAGTTAATTCAGCTACCGTTGGCAATTTACCGTGTACCAACAAATGCGCGATCTCTTCAAACTCGCAATTGTCTGCCACATCCAAAATATCGTAACCGCGGTAGTGCAAGTCGTTGCCAGTTTTACCCACACTGCACAAGGCAGTATTGCCAGCAGCAACACCAGACAATGCGACGGATTTTTTTGGTTTGAATGTTGGGTTTTCTTGTGTGGTCATTTCTATTCTCCAATAATTTCATTTTTTGAACCGCAGAGGTGCAGAGGTCGCAGAGAACGTGATAAAAAACTCTGCGTTCTCAGCGCCTCTGTGTCTCAGCGTTGAGAGGTTTCGAATTAAATTATTATTTCCCTTTTTGCTGCGCAAACAAGGCATCTAACTTTTGTTCGAAATCGTGATAATTGATACGCTCGTACAGTTCCATCCGTGTTTGCATGGTGTCGACCACATTCTTCTGCGTGCCATCACGACGTATCGCGGTATAGACATTTTCCGCCGCTTTATTCATGGCACGGAAGGCGCTGAGTGGATACAACACCAAGCCCACATCTGCTGTGGCTAATTCTTCTACTGAGTACAAAGGCGTAGAACCGAATTCTGTAATATTGGCGAGAATAGGTACTTTGACTGCATTGGCGAATTGCTTGTACATCGCCAGTTCCGTAATCGCTTCTGGGAAAATCATGTCAGCGCCTGCTTCTACGCAAGCCAAAGCGCGATCGATTGCCGCTTCCAAACCTTCGACAGCTAAGGCATCCGTACGCGCCATAATCACGAAATTTTCATCGGTACGTGCATCGACCGCGGCTTTCACGCGATCGACCATTTCCTGCTTACTGACGATTTCTTTGCCTGGACGATGACCGCAACGCTTGGCACCCACCTGATCTTCGATATGCATTGCGGCAGCACCGAACTTGATCATCGATTTGACGGTACGTGCGACGTTAAATGCCGAGGAGCCAAAACCCGTATCGACGTCGACCAATAAAGGCAGATCGCACACATCGGTAATGCGACGCACATCAGTCAACACATCATCGAGATTCGAAATGCCCAAATCTGGCAAACCCAGCGAGCCAGCAGCGACTCCGCCACCAGACAAATAAATCGCTTTAAAGCCAGCACGTTTCGCTAATAAAGCATGATTGGCATTAATCGCACCGACCACTTGCAATGGAGATTCTTCTTGCATCGCCTTACGAAAGGCAGCACCTGCGGAGTATTGAGACATGTTCTGTTCCTTTTCTATTTGGATGCTAAGCCTATTGCAAAGCCCGTGCCAGCACCCGCGCGTTCACGTTTATGAAATTGAATAGCGTTAAGAATCAAATGCTTGAATCCAAATTTGAGAAGCTAAACTTGAGCGAAAAGTTGGGTTATACGACCAAAACACGTTGCAATTGAAACGCCATTGAAACATAATTGAAACAAACGTTGAAACGTCAATAGAAACAAATACCGAGCAAGCCACTTGAGCATGAAATCCGCATGAGCCGACACCAACCCCTTCCACGTGACCCACAAGACAAACCCATCATTTGGACAGTCTCCATTTCGCGTCTATTTGATTTATTCCGTGACATCATGGTCGAGTACGATGCCAGCGCTGACATTGAACCGATACATCTTGGCTTTGAAGAAGCCGCCCAAGTCCTGCGCGAACGCTTACAAACCGAGCGCTGTGATGCCGTAATTGCTGCAGGCTCGAACGGCGCCTATTTGAAAAATCGCTTACCCATTCCGGTCGTCATCGCCAAAGCCAGCGGATTCGACGTTATGCAAGCTTTAGCACGCGCACGTAAAGTCTCGCGTCAGATCGCTATCGTCACCTACCAGGAAACCATGCCGGAATTGGCTGATTTCAAAACTACTTTTGGCTTTCAAGTTGAACAAAGAACGTATGTCACCGAAGAAGATGCCAAAAGCCAAATTAGCGAGCTCAAAGCCATGGGCATACAGGCCATCGTCGGTGCGGGCCTAATTACCGACCTGGCGGAGGAAGCGGGTTTAACCGGTATCTTTATGTACTCCGCTGGTTCGATCCGACAGGCGTTTGATGATGCGATTGAAATTTCTCGCCTGACCCGTCTCGAGGCGTCCAAAGGGCGCCAACAACCTGTCGGAGAATTGCGTGCTAAACATGGCTTGAATGATTTACGCGGCGAATCCAGCGCCATGCGAGAAGTGCGAAACACCATCATGCTTTACGCTCGCTCACCGGCGACTGTTTTATTACAAGGTGAAACAGGTACCGGAAAAGAATTAGCAGCCCAAGCCATCCACCGAGAAAGCCCAAGATCACGCCAGCCTTTTGTCGCGGTTAACTGCGGTGCGATCGCCGAATCCTTATTAGAATCAGAGCTGTTTGGTTACGAGGAAGGCGCTTTCACGGGCTCTCGTCGCGGTGGACATGCCGGCCTGTTTGAAGCAGCGCATCGCGGCACCTTATTCTTAGATGAGATAGGTGAAATGCCCTTAAATCTACAAACACGATTACTACGCGTACTAGAAGAAAAAGAAATTGTACGTGTCGGTGGTGTGCGACCTATTTCTGTCGACGTTCGTATCATTAGTGCAACCCATTGCGATCTCCAGCAAAGAATACGAGATGACCGGTTTCGTGCTGACTTATTTTTTCGATTGGCGATACTGCCATTACACTTACCGTCGCTGCGTGAACGCCCCGAAGATTTAGTAAGTCTTTCTCAATGGAGTTTAAAACAAGCATGCGCTGCAATCGCTAGCCGGCCACATCCCAATCTCCATGCGGAAGTAGCACGTTGCGAAGATCTACTCCGAAGCTATACTTGGCCGGGCAACGTGCGCGAACTGCGTAACTTCATGGAACGAGTAGCCTTGCATCTATCCGCCACCCCCTTACAGGCAATCACGCCTAGCTTCCTGATCAAATTACTTCCAGAGTTAGCGCAGAACGATGCAAGTGAACTCTCTGCGGCAAAAATCGCAGAAACTTCTGAAGAATCACTTGATTTCCTGATGCATAAGTTTAAAAATAGAAAAGATGACGTGGCCAAGTACTTAGGAATTAGTCGTACGACCTTATGGCGCAAACTAAAAAACGAAAAAACAATATAAACAGTATGCCAGACACAAAAAGTAACAAATATCGAAGGCTTTTTACAACGCCTTAAATCACCTAAAAATGCGAACACGAGCGCTTAGGGTAAAATATCAGTTGAGATTTTAGCTTCGCCAAACAAATTTTTAATTCAACATTAAATTAACAACGGAAAAAAGCGATGACAGCCGACACGCCAGTAAAAAAACTACTGATCGTAGATGATAGTAAAGTATCCCGTATGATCATACGCGCCCGAGTTTTAGATGTTCATCCTGATTGGGAAATTCTCGAGGCTAACAACGGCACTGATGGCGTTGCCATGGCACTGGAAAAAAAACCTGACTTTTGTACTATGGACATCAATATGCCCGGCATTTTAGGAACTGACGCTGCCGAAATGCTACTAAAAGAAATGCCGCTCTGTAGGGTCGTCATTTTTTCCGCGAATATTCAAGAGAGTTTTCAAGAGAGAGCGAATGCTATGGGTGCCATCTTTGTTGCTAAGCCGATCACGGAGAAGTCGATCGCAGAAGCACTGCGTTACTTTTTAGGATAATTGTGAACAGCCTAACAGAACTTCATTTAGACGCGCTCGCCGAAGTTTTTAACGTCGGAGCTGGTCGTGCTGCCGCGAGTTTGAGCGAAATTGTTGGAGACGAAGTAAAACTCTCAGTACCTTCAGTCGAAATTAAAAAAACCTCTGAAATTGATGCCAGCATCATGGAGCTGAGCAGTCCAAAATTCGGCGTGGTGAGTCAACAATTTTCCGGCCCTTTCGATGCACAGGCTTTGCTTTTATTTACTGAGAGTCATGCGCTGGAAATCGTACGCGATATGATGGGCTCACAGATGAGCATTGAAGAGCTGGCAGAGTTCGAACAAGAAGCGATGTGTGAATTAGGTAATATTATTCTCAATGCCTGCCTGTCTGCCATGGCAGATATGTTGCATATCTCCTTAAACAGCTCCTTACCAGATTACAAAATTGCGTCAACCGAAGAAATTTTCCGACGCCTCCATAACGCAGAAGATCAAGATTTTATTTTGGTATTGCATATCGATCTTTCGATCGAGAAACGCCATTCTGAAGGGCACTTAATTTTCTTGTTAAGTTCCATGTCGCTGCTTAGCTTAGTTGAGCATTTAGAGCAGTTTTTAGGAAATATAGAATGAGCTCTATAGAGATTTATCAAAGCCCTATTTTGAATAGTATTAATATGGGATTGATCTTGGTTGATGCCGACACTAAGATTTTGATGTGGAACGCTTGGATGGAAAAACACTCAGGCATCTCCTCTGACATCGCTCTGCAACACAACATGTCTACGGTATTTCAGACCGCGCCGAGCATGGCTTTCAGTAACGCCCTGAAAAATTCGATTACGTATGGTTTGCCTGCAATGCTATCGAACGCCTTACATCGTTCGCCTTTGCCATTATTTGGCGAAGAAGAGAGTTTGAATAAGCAAATTGCCATTCATCAATCCATTACTATCACAGTACTCGACTCGGATGTAGCAGATACTTGCTATTTAATTCAAGTCACCGATTCCAGCACCTCTATACGACGTGAAAAAATGTTGCGCTCGCACTCAGAATTACTGAAAAAAGACGCGACTACCGATAGCCTGACTGGCTTATACAATCGCCGCTTTTTTGACGAGCATTACAAAATCGCTTTGGGACAAGCGATACGGCAAAAGCACCCCTTATCAATCTTTATGGTCGATATTGATTATTTCAAACAATACAACGACTACTACGGGCATCCGGCAGGCGATAAAATTTTAGTAAAGGTCGCGGCGGCTTTGAGAGCGCAAATTTCACGTTCCTCCGATATGTTGGCTCGCTATGGTGGTGAAGAATTTGTTTTGATTTTGCCCGATATGGCAAAAGAACACGGCATGCAATTTGCTGAGAAATTGATCGCTGCAATTACTGACTTACAGCTCCCGCATTTAAAGTCAAAGAGTAATCAAGT
Source organism: uncultured Undibacterium sp. (assembly GCA_963512475.1). Taxonomy (GTDB): domain Bacteria; phylum Pseudomonadota; class Gammaproteobacteria; order Burkholderiales; family Burkholderiaceae_D; genus Undibacterium. Next base: position 10,047 of record CAUPNA010000109.1, on the reverse strand, counting down.
CATTAGTATTAGCATAGGTTTAAGCACTTACGATCCCATCCAACATCGCGAAGTATCTGCACTGATCGATGCCGCGGATACCGCACTGTACAAAGCCAAACAGCAGGGCCGAAATCAAGCTTGTTTCTTAGCATTGGATACCTTAATAGCACATAAGCAACAGACTATTCAACAACATACTGAACGTCAGTAATAAATCAATTTTAGTGATAACCGCGCAAGACTTTATTTAAACTACCATTTTTTGTACCGCGCTTAATCGCCTGATCAATCTTATTGATCACATCCACGTATTTTCCCTTCGCACTAGCAAAGTGTGTGGTGTCATAGAACAGCGGCTGATCGGTAACATCAAAATGCTGACCTTTTAACTCGGGATCATTCGACTCTCTAACGATGATGCGATTAATGTATGCTTCAACTTCGGCACGGTGTTCATACCCGCGCACTGGCCACACCATCAAATCACTACGCTTGGCCATTAATTTTTTAAAACGAGCAACCGTCGATGCAGAATCTTCCTGCACTTTAAAGATTACATCGCGAGCTTGATCAAACTCGATGCCATGACTAAATCCACGTCCAGTACTGACTACTTTATTGCGCAAATCCTCAACATGCCGATAGTTGGGTTTAGGTCTACCGTAAGTGACACCCCAAACTCGCTCAGTAATGACTGGCGATGAAAAGTGATAGACCTTCAAACGCTCAGAAGAACGTGAAAATCCATAAATAACGCCCTTTCCCTCTAAGGTTTCACTTTGCGCACGCTTCCAAGGCAAAATAATCGGTTCAAACTTGAGACCCGTTTGACGTTCGAAATAGGCTAGAACTTCCATTAATTTAGGATCGAGCGCAACTTGCTTTCCTTCACTATCCAGACTTTCCTGTAAAAAGAGACGTACCGAATTTTCTGACGCAATACAAGTGAGGGGCGACAACACTCCCAGCATTACAAATAGAGAAGCAAGTAAAACAACGACGGGAGGGAACTTCAACATGGTGGGAATAGAGAAATAAATACAGTACAGATTATCTCAGTCTAAGCGGGCTTGAGCAAGGAGCCGTGTTTTGCAAAAGCCTGTTTCGAATAGTGCGTCCGTAACTTGATTGATAATTGCAAGCCATAGCAAATGCTACCTTACCGCAAATAAAACCTCATCAAATTAGCGCCGTTAGTAATTACACAAATGCTATGCGAATAATCAGGCAACATTCGTAAATCAGCAACATGCAAAATTTGAGACAGAGATTCACTTGCCTAGAGGAACTTCTTGCTAGATACTCACGTTAGGCCGATTAATCCCGTTATGGCACTTTGTGTTATCAGCAATTGACATGGACGCGTATTCAAAAACCTATCCATCGTATTCTTTATCACTGGAGCGAAGTGCATGAAATCACCCGACATGCCGCTGAACGAGAGTACGCGGATAAAGGCGCTAGTCGATTTAAATATTCTCGACACGATAGAAGAAGAGCGATTTGATCGCCTGACCCGATTGGCCATGCAGTTATTTGGCGTAGAAATTGCGCTAGTATCACTCGTCGACACTAATCGCCAATGGTTTAAGTCAAAGCAAGGACTGACAGCTTGCGAAACAGGCAGAGACATTTCATTTTGCGGTCATGCAATTTTGGAACAGGATATTTTTCATATTCCCAATGCACTTGAAGACACCCGCTTTGCCGACAATCCTCTCGTTACTGGGGCACCAAACATCCGATTTTATGCAGGTGCGCCATTACGGCCTGATGGCAAAAACAATATTGGCACGCTCTGCATTATTGACAGCCATCCACGTACTTTAAGTATTGCGGAATTACGTTCGCTGCGCGACTTGGCCGATTGTGTAGAACAAGAGATTAAGCAATTCCAGCAAGATCAACAACATAATGCGCTATTGGCTTTAACCAAAATCTCTTCTTTAAGTAACACGGATTACGCCGCATTGTTGAGACAAGCACTGGAAATCGCGTGCCGTTTTTTGAACATGTCGAACGGCATGATTAATCGCAATCAAGGTAACGATTGCGAAGTCATTGTCCAATGGAATCCTGATTTCCCCTGCGAAGGCTCGGTATTATCGTTAGATCAGACCATGTGTTCGGTCAGTATGCAATCGAACGAGATGACGCTACTTCCTGAAGTAAGCACGAGCCCCTATGCAGAGATAGCAAAAAATTCGCTCATGGTATTTGGCTGCTATATTGGTGTTCCTATCCATGCACAAAATATTCGTTTTGGGACTTTAGCTTTTTCAGATGCGCTAGCCCGCAAACCGGCTTATTTTACTCAAGTCGAAATTGAGTTTATCAAATTGTTTTCGGAATGGGTCAACAATACAATCTATGAATGGGAGTTAGCCAGTTCATTAAAGTTACAAGAAAATCTGGCGCAGGTTATTTCCAACGCTCAGGCAAAATTCATTGATAGTCTGGAGCATAGTGAAGGATTTAAAAGTCTGCTGCACGATATCTTGAACCTAACTGGCAGCAGCTACGGCTTTATCGGAGAAGTTTTTCAAGATCAAAAAACTGAAACACATCTCAAGCTATTTACCATTAACCGCACCGCCACGAAACCAACGTCGCCTTTAGTAGCTGACGAGTGCACAATACAAAAACTAAAACTGAACGCACTCGATGATTTATTTGGCGCTGCGATTCGAAGCAAGTCAGTCATTATCTTGAATGACCTGACCGATAAAAGAATGCAAGGTACTTCCACTCATCCGGGTATCCATAATTTCTTAGGCCTGCCGATTTATTACAATGAAGTGCTCATTGCGACCATAGGGATCGCCAATCGTCCTTTCGGTTACAAACAAGACTTGGTCAGCTTCTTGCAACCGATATTGCTCACCATTGCGCAATTAATTCAGGCCGCGCGAGTACGGGCTAGTCATCTGGATAGCGAACGCAGACTGGCGGATATTATTAAAGGGACCAATATCGGCACTTGGGAATGGAATGTGCAAACAGGAGAGGCTAGTTTCAATCAACGTTGGGCAGAAATTGTGGGCTACACATTGGAAGAATTAGCACCCATTAGTATCGATACATGGATTAAGTTAGTCCATCCCGACGATCTACAACAATCCGATTTATTACTGCGAAAGCATTTTAGCGGAGAACTCGATTACTACGAATTTGCAAGTCGTATGAGGCATAAAGCTGGGCATTGGGTTTGGATACTGGACCGCGGTTGTCTGATTAGTAGAACGGACGATGGTAAACCTTTATTGATGTCCGGTAGTCACGCCGATATTTCCAAACAAAAAAGTGCGGAAGCGCAACTGGCGCACACCATCGATCTGTTAGAACAATCAAATAACGCTGCGCAAATAGGCACTTGGGAAGTTGACTTAAATAAATCGTATGCCAAATGGAGCAAACTCACCGAGCAAATCCATCAAGTACCTGCGGGTTATTCCTGCAGTCTGGAACAAGCAATACTGTTTTATAAGGACGGGAAAGATCGCGACACCATACGAGAAAAAATCAATCATGCGATTCAGACAGGTGAAAGTTTTGATAGCGAATTACGCATCATAACGATGCAAGGTCATGAACGTTGGGTTCGGGTATTGGGTCTTACTCAAGTAAACGAAGGTCGCTGTGAGCGCTTATATGGCACGATTCAAGACATCAGTGAACGAAAACGAATAGAAACAATGAAAAGTGAATTTATCTCCACGGTAAGCCATGAGTTGCGCACTCCATTGACATCCATTTCTGGCGCACTCGGATTAATTGTGGGAGGTGCAGTAGGAGAACTTCCCGATAAAATTAAATCCATGCTGCATATCGCACATAAAAATAGTCAACGCTTAACTTACCTGATCAATGACTTGCTCGATATGGAGAAATTATCCGCTGGAAAAATGCTATTCGATATGCAAAAAATTGAGTTAAGCAAGATGCTAGTGATTGCATCAGAAAGTAATCTGGCAGCCGGCATAGAAAGAATGATTTCGATAAGCGTAGACAACCCACATCCAGAAATCATGGTGACGATAGACCAAAATCGTTTTCTACAAGTCATGTCTAATTTAATTTCCAACGCTATTAAGTATTCCCCCAATCATGGCAATGTATCCATTCAAGTCAGCCGGCGAGAGCATCTGATTCGCGTTTCAGTGATAGATCAAGGGCCAGGCATACCGCCAGAGTTTCAAGACCGTTTATTTCAAAAATTTGTACAGGCCGACTCTTCTGATACCCGAAAACAAGGCGGTACTGGGCTAGGCTTGGCGATAAGCAAAGAGCTAATGGAGGCGATGTATGGCAGTCTGGATTTCGAAAGAGATCGTCACGGCGGTGCAAACTTTTTCCTAGAGCTACCAACTAAGGTCTAGCGATTTAGATTAAGCTAAACTAAGGTAGCTTAACTTAGTAATCCTCACTATTTGAGTCTCCCAAGTCCTTTGCATTTTCAGAAAATTACAACAGCACTATCAAATAATCCCTGTCAATCTGCGACAAAGCTTCCGTTCGTTCGAAAAAGACCGCACTATTTAAATCCTGATTGATTCCCCCCGTTTTTCTAAAAGAGACACATTATGTATAAACTCACCCAGCTTGCCTTTTTAATTGCCACTGCGACTTGCACGACGAGCGCAATCGCTGGCACGACTGTGATTAACTGCGGCAAATTGCTTGACGTGAAAGCAGGCGTCTGGCGTGAGCGCGTCAGCATCACCATCGAAAACAACACGATAAAATCGATTACTGCCATGCAGTCCGATCCGTCAAATATTGATCTAAGTAGTTACGCCTGCCTGCCCGGCTTAATGGATATGCACGTGCATCTATCTGATGATCCAAAACCGCAGGTTGATCAATTCAGAAATGCACTCAGCCTTGATGCAATTGACTATGCATACAGTTCAACAAAGCTGGCAGAACGCACTTTAATGGCGGGTTTTACTACGGTACGCGACCTGGGCGCTGCCGATGGTTTGAATGTAGCAATGAAACGCGCCATTGAAAATGGTTCTATCGTTGGCCCCCGTCTGTTCACCGCAGGCAAAGCAATCGGAACCACGGGTGGACATGCAGATCCATCCAATGGGCTATCCATAGCCATGCGCCACGCTAGGGGAAAACCGGGCCCTGAAAATGGCGTGATCAATAGCGCAGACACAGCACGCGAGGCAGTTCGTAGCCGCTATCAGGAAGGTGCTGACTTGATTAAGATCACCGCAACGGGTGGCGTCTTAAGTCAAGCAGCAAGCGGTCAGAACAGCCAGTTTACCGACGAAGAGTTACGGGCAATTATTACTACCGCTAAGGACTACGGTTTCCGCGTTGCGGCACATGCTCACGGCAATGAAGGAATCAAACGCGCATTACGTGCAGGCGTCGATTCGATTGAGCACGGTACCTATATGGACGACGAGGCCATCGCCTTGTTCAAGAAAATGGGTGCATGGTATGTCCCCACCATTTCGGCTGGCAAATTTGTCGCGGAAAAGGCAAAAATCCCCAACTACTTTTCTCCTGTCGTACAACCCAAAGCGGCGGCCATCGGCCCATTAATCCAAGCCACGTTTGCCCGGGCAGTTAAAGCGGGTATCAACATCGCCTTCGGCACGGATGCTGGCGTATTCCCTAACGGTGAAAATGCCAAAGAATTCCGTTACATGGTCGAAGCCGGAATGTCACCACTAGCAGCGCTACGCAGTGCCACTCTCGGTGCTGCCGAATTATTAAATCAGTCGAAACGTTTGGGCTCCATTGAACCCAATTATGTTGCAGATATCATAGCCGTAAAGGGTGATCCATTGACGGATGTTACGCTGCTAGAAAAAGTAGCCTTCGTCATGAAAGATGGCGTGGTGTATAAAAAACCTGAGAAAAAATAAATATACTAGGGCAATCAGAGTGAAGCTTTTCTCACTCTGATTTTTTTTTCGCAAACGCTTAACAAAAACAATCTCTATTTTTTCATGCTCCCCTTACCCGCCCAAGATGCTGTCTTAGCTGCCATCCCTCACATCGCACCCAAGTTAACTTACGAAAAATTAGAGCACGGAAAAAACTATTGGATCGTCGATGACGTACTACCGAAAGCAGAAGAAATCGCGGAACGTTGTTTCGAGCATACGCCATGGGAGTACGGCGCACCTTACCAACCAGAAAGCTGGCCGGGCATGCGTTTTCATGGCGCGCTAAACAAAGAAGAGTTGGACCATGTTGAAACTCAAGTAAAACGTTTAATAGGAAAAGACAAACTTTGGATGGAACAACCACCAGGTGGTCTGCGCCTCGATTGCAACGTCGCACAATTGGTTGGTGCCACTGAAAGCACCTCTCATCCTCACACCGATAGCCGCAGCTTGTGTCGTTACGCTTGTGTCATTTATCTCAGCCCGAATCCAGCACCCGATTCAGGTACGAGTTTTTGCCGACTACGTTATCCCAATGGTGCGATCGGTGGCAACATCGTGTTAGCACCACACAATAATTTAGTCGATGCGCTGAAAGTACGGGCGCTACCAATACAAGCGTGGTACGAAGATCTGAGAGTAGAAAACGTATTCAATCGCATGATTTTATACAAGGCTAATTTAGTCCATTGTGCAACTGGCTATTTTGGTAAAGAACTGCGTGATAAAAGATTGACTACGGTTTTTTTCTGGATGACAGAAGATTAAATCTCGCAACCAGGTTCGTAGAAAACTTTGCTTGCATTCAGAAAAGCCTTAGCTCCGACATAAAGATTTTGCTGTAGAAAATATGAGCTTCTTCTTGATTGATGTCTACCGAGATGCATGGGCGCAAAAGTTAAATAGAGAACGCTAGATTCAATGAGTTTCCTGCGACGTCGGACACGCCAATCAAGGTCACAGTATCGCCACTTAATACTGTCGCCCCAGTACCTAGCGTTAATAACAATTGTCTGCCATCAACGCTCCAACTCACGCTTGCGCCGGTGCCAAACACATGCGAATTATTCACACTGATATTGGCAATCGAAATCGCTTTATTAGTTGCTTCTGACACCGTAAATAAATAGGTATCACCACTATTTTTGGTCAATGAGTTATCGACGTCAGTATAAACGGGCAGACCCACTGCAGCTGGAATGGTTGTATCTAAAGAGGTTGTCAAACTACCACCGATTGCACCGACATTTCCAGCCACATCAACTACCCTGGAAGCAATCGTTTTTTCGCCGTCAGCCCCCCAACCGGAGCCTAGTAGTATCGTCGCATTGGCACTCCCGGCCAAAATCTCTGCAGCGCTTAGTGTATGAAAAACCGGCGTCGCAAATGCCGCGCCACCAAGCAATACTTCAACGCTGTCATTCGCTACAGCATTGGTACCACTCAGATTTATCGTCACAAGCACACCCGCCGCTTGTTCAGCGGCATTTATACCATTCGAGGCAGCATTAATGACAACCGCATTGCTTGGCGAAGTCGGCGCTGTCGTATCTAAGACCACGTTGATATCGCCGCCCAGACTACCAATATTACCTGCCGCATCAGTAATGCGCATATTCAATAAGTGAGACCCATCGATACCCCAACCTGCACCACTGGCAACGGTAAAATTAAAATTGCCGGCAGTAACGTCAGCACCGGTCAGCAAACGAGTAACGGGTGTAGTAAAACCTGCACCATCGATAAACAATGTTGCGGTATCACCTGCCAGAGCTGTGGTGCCAGCGAGGGATCCTGTTACAACGACACCTGCGGATTTTTCAGCGGCGCTGATGCCATTGCTAGCTGCCGGCACGACTAAACTAATACTTGGCGCATTGGGTGGCGTGGAATCAAGTAAAGTGATAGTTACGCTACCTGCCGCAGTACCCACATTGCCTGCAACATCGGTAAATCTTGCAGTGAGTGTCTTACTACCATCAGCCCCCCAGCCGCTGGTTGATAAGATTGTCAAATTGGCTGTTTGAGCAGTGATATCAGGGGCAGTTAAAGTGTAAGTCACTGGTGTTGCGAAAGAGGAACCGCCAATTAGAATTTCAACCACGTCGCCTGCAACAGCAGTTGTGCCGTTTAAATTCACAGCCACGACCACACCAGTATTTTTTTCAGCACTAGTAATACCGCCACCTGCATTTGCAGCGACCACCAAAGGATTGCCGGGTCCGGCTGGTGCAGTCGTATCTAAAACAACTGTCAACGCACCCGCAGCAGCACCTAAATTGCCTGCGACATCACTCAGTCGCGCAGAAATGACTTTGCTTCCGTCACTACCCCAACCTGCTGCACTGGCAATACTCATCGTAGCAAAGCCATTAGTAATATCTGTCGCACTCAACACTTGTGTAACAGGTGTGGCAAATGCCGCGCCTGTTAGTAGCAACTCCACTCTATCACCTGCAACGGCTGTGCTGCCGTTCAGATCAACGATAACGCTAACGCCTGCATTTTTTTCCGCCAAACTAATGCTATTTAAAGCAACAGGGATCGCAATTGGATTAACCGGGCCGGTCGGTGCAAGTGTATCGAGAGTCACGTTTACCGCAGCGCCTATTGCACCGACATTTCCCAGTGCATCGACTATATTCGCACTAATGACTTTACTGCCGTCCGCACCCCAACCAGCACCAGTAGGTATTATCATACTCACCGATTTGGTAGTGACGTTCGCGGCATTCAATACTTGCGACACAGGCGTAGTGAAAGGGTTGCCGTCTATCTGCAAATTTACTGTATCGCCGGCCACTGCATTAGTTCCTGTCAGGTCGACCACAACCGCAACGCCCGCAATTTTTTCACTATTATTGATGCCGTTTGCCGCTGCAGCGATTTGCAAAGTGCCATTGGGTGTACCTGGTGCGGTACCATCCAAAGTCACAGTTACACTTCCACCCGCAGCGCCACTATTTCCAGCCGTATCGATAAACCGCGCCGTCAAAATTTTATCTCCATCGCTCCCCCAGCCTGCGCTGGTGGCAATTGATGCAGTAGCCGATTTCGCAATGATATCCGCAGCGCTTAAGGTATATAAGACCGGCGTGGCAAATGCTACTCCGCCCAATAGGATCTCTACTACATCGCCAGCAAGCGCATTGGTATTATTTAAATTGACGACCACATTCACGCCGACACTACGCTCACTTGAGGTGATGCCGCCGCCAGAATTTGCGGGTACAAGCAAAACACTCCCTGGTGCGCTTGGAGCAATCGTATCAAGAATAGCGTTGAACGAAGGGCTGCTCGCACTGGTGTTTCCAGAGTTATCCACCAAGCGTGCTGCGATCGTTTTTGCGCCGTCACTCCCCCAACCTGCAGCTTGTGGCACGGTAACAGAGATCGTGCCAGCAGCAATATCAGTCGTACTTAATGTTTGTAATACCGGTACTGTAAAAGCAGCACCATCTACGACAATCTCAACTTTATCACCTGCTTGTGCGCCGGTTCCAGTCAGATCAACTAGCACCACCACACCTGCGATTTTTTCCTGTGCGTTAATACCATTGAATGCAGCAGCAACCTGTACCGGATTGGTCGGCGTAGTGGGCGGGGTCTTGTCTACAATGACAGTAAGTGGATTACCAGTTGCACCGACATTGCCGGCACTATCAGTTAGCGTTGCCGATAAAGTTTTATTTCCATCGTTGCCCCAACTAACCGTCGAGGGGATCACGATCGTTGCAGCTTTGGCGGTAATCTCAGAACTAGTCAATACAAATGAAACAACAGGATTAAAGGGCTGTCCATTAAACAACAAACTGAGAATATCGCCAGCCAAGGCTCCCGTATCGGTTAAGTTGACCACGACCGATACACCGGCATTGAGCTCCGCGAGGTTGAGACCATTTTCTGCAGCACTAACACTTAAAGTCGCATTTTGTGAATTAGGAGGCGTACTGTCCAAAGTCACTTTTAAAATACCCCCTGCTGTTCCTGGATTACCAGCCTGATCGACCAAGCGCGCAGAAATCGAACGATCTCCATCGGTAGTACCCCATGCCAAATCAGAGGCTGCAATATTCAAAGTCACCGACTTGGCTGCAAGTTCACCGACTGTCAAAAGACGCAAAGTGGAATTTGAAAATACCTTACCGTCTAT
>CAUPNA010000108.1:0-15775 GCA_963512475.1 uncultured Undibacterium sp. | reverse complement strand
GCAGAAGTACCAGAAATCTGCTGCCCGATGATCGAACGTGTCAAAGTGGTAAAAGGATCGTCACGCCCCATTAGGTACAGGTCACCAAACTGTGGAATTAACTTACGCAAAATTCTATCGCGCTTCATCAATTCAACCTTGGCTTGCTCCCAATATTCCGGAACATGTAACTCCTCATTACGGACTCGACTATTTTTATTCATTTATTATCTTCCGTATTACTAAGGGCGCATGTAGAACAAGTTAACCGCTGAATGCCATACTCACTAGCCTCTGACGACCTTACGGTTTCAAAGGAAAGCCGCCGATTTTACATGATAATGATTCTGAAAAGACTATTTTATCGCCGGAAATTGCACCGAATAGCGTATAAAAATCCAATTAACTACGGGAAATTGCAAGCAATTAAAACACTAAAAGATAGATGGAGGCCTATCAACAGTGATTACCAAAGCAAAATCGTGTGAATTTTACACGCCTTGAAATTGATATATCCGTGCATCGTTCAAGTACTGCCTGTGACATTTCCAGTCCAACAACAATAGAATGCTACTTTTTCGCCTCATGTAGACAATATCTACAACGCATTACTGAGTTTATTTGTTAAGATTGCGCCTGATCTGATTAAGCAAGCCTTACACACATAAATTAGCTAGCAAGGTAAGCGTCTCAAGCGAGGCGATCTGCCTCGTAGAATTTACAAAATCAATAGAAAAGACACTCAATTACATTATGCGACACTCGATAAAAAACGCATTTGCAGTCACCATTTTACTCAGCGCAATGTTTCCTGCTATCAGTCTCGCGGACGACGCCAGTGACGCTAGTAAACTCTATAAAGCTGGGCAATTGAACGAAGCACTCAAAAAAATAGACGCCGTATTAAGCCAGCGCCCCAAAGACGCGCAAATGCGCTTTTTAAAAGGCATTATCTTAACTGAGCAAAATAAGGCCAACGATGCTATCGTTATTTTTACAAAACTAACTGATGACTATCCTGAATTGCCAGAGCCGTATAACAACCTAGCGGTTCTATATGCATCAAATGGCCAATTTCTAAAAGCTAGCACCGCGTTAGAAATGGCTATCCGTACCAATCCAACGTATGGCACGGCACACGAAAATCTTGGTGACGTCTACGCCAAATTGGCGAGCCAATCGTACGACAAAGCTTTGCAACTGGATTCTGGCAATTCGACCGCGAAACTCAAACTAAACTTAGTTAAAAATTTAATTGGCAACTCGACTGGCGGCACCAATCCAAAAAATAACCCTGCTGCTACGCCTATCGCCAACTTACCGGCTTCGCCGGCGGCAACAGCTGCCCCGCCGAAGCAAGTGGAAAACAAAGTTGCCAGCATACCTGCTGTGAATACTAGCAAAGCTAGCGCAACAACCAGTGAAAAAGATACGGTGCTAGATATCGTGGAAGCTTGGGCCAAAGCGTGGAGTAATCGCGATGTCACAAAATACTTAGCTTATTACGCTAAAGATTTTCAAACGCCAAAAGGCGAATCAAGAAATGCCTGGGCTGAAGATCGCCGCTCACGCATTGAAGGTAAAGGTAAAATCAGCGTTCGTATTGAAGATGCAAATGTCAGTATTGATGGAAGTTCTGCCACCGTAAAATTTAAACAGTTTTACAGCTCTGACCGCCTCTCCTCCAACAGCAGAAAAGTATTAGTTCTGAGCAAGCAAGATGGCAAGTGGTTGATTAAACAGGAGCGTTCGGGTAGCTAATGTTTTTCACTTTCCCCAGAGCTGTTTCAATGCGCCGGCTCATTGAAACAGCCTCACTCAGTGTCGCCGCAGCCTTAGTGTTAATTTTTGCTGAAACTCAAAACGCATGGTCAAATAATAGCCCACCAGACAAATCCAGTTTTCAAGCAACAAAGCTCGGCCCTAATCCAGATTTAATGCTGATTCAGGTGTACCAGCATTTAGCGAATAACGAATTAGATAAAGCACAAGCAAAGATAGATGTTTTGCTGACCGCTTACCCCAATTTCCAATTAGGACATTTAATCCGCGGCGATCTGATTAGCATGCGTACAAGGCCAGTCAATCGCTTCGGTGCCGTAAGTGGACCGGCCAATGACAAGTTGAAAGACTTGCACGACGAAGCCCAAGCGCGCATTCGTGCTATCACGGAACGCCCGCAAAAGGATTTAATCCCCAATGTTCTCCTACAAATGAGCGACGAGCAGCGCTATGCATTGGTGATGGATGCAAAACGTGCGCGCATTTTTCTGTATGAGAATATAGCTGGGGTCCCTACTTTGGTGAATGACTACTACGTCAGCCAAGGGAAATTAGGTATCGACAAATTTAGAGAAGGTGATCAACGTACGCCGCTCGGTGTCTACTACATCACCACCCGTCTGCCCGGTGCCAAATTACCCGACTTTTATGGGCCTGGTGCGCTACCAATAAATTACCCTAACGAATGGGATAAATTAAATGGGCGCGGTGGCTCAGGAATTTGGTTGCATGGCGTGCCGCAACACAACTATAGTCGTGCGCCGCTTGCTTCAGATGGCTGCGTGGTCTTATCAAATCAAGACTTTTTAGCTTTAGCAGCAACGGTTGATATCGCAAAAACACCAGTCATCATTAGTGACCGAATTGAGTTTATTAACCGCACGAACTGGATCGCAGAAAAACAATCTGCAAGAAAAATGCTCGATGCTTGGCGTTCGGATTTTGCGACTGGAAATCCCTCTATATTGGCTCGTCATTACAGCAAAAATTTCAAAACAAGTCTGAATGAAAGCCTAGCCAGTTGGCTACAAAAGCAGGCACAAGGTATTGCGGGAACACCAGACGCGGGCATTAAGTTGCGTGACATTTCGCAATTCAAGTACCCTGGTCGTGAAGAAATTATGGTCAGCAACTTCACCAAAGATATCAATACAAGTCGAGGACTATCTAGCTTTCGACACAAGCAGTACTGGGGCAAAGAATCAGGACAGTGGCGTATTGTTTTTGAGGAGAACAATCTGATTGCAGGAAGTCGCCTCGACGTTGAAGTTGCAAAATTACCGACACCTGCCAATCCGGTCAACATTGCTAAAACTTCTCAATTAAAAGTCGAAACTGCACCAGTACAAGCAAGCAAGACCGAAAAAACAAACGATACAAAGGCAACAAAAATAGCTCACAATGAAGTCATGAAAGCCGTCGATCAATGGGTCAACGTTTGGAGTCAAAAAAATACCAAGGCCTATTTAGCGCATTATGCTAAGGATTTTCAAACACCAAACGGCGAATCGCGTAAGTCTTGGATGGAAGAGCGCCGCTCACGTATTGAAGGTAAAGGTAAAATTACGGTGCAACTAGATAAGCCGACAGTCACGGTAAACGGCAACACGGCAACCGTAAAATTTAGACAAAACTATCAATCTGGCGCACTTGTTGCAAGCAGCAGAAAAACCTTGCTGATGGTCAAACAAGACGGTAAGTGGCTAATTAAGCAAGAGAAAACTGGCAGTTAACTGACATTAATTAATCTCATTCTCATCCGATTATCAACAGGAGGATTACATGATTTTCACTTTGCACCGCAAGCTAAAAAATATAGGCACAGCATTTTTTATTGCTTTGTTCAGTTTATCCCTGACCCTAAGTCTCGGCGTAAATGCTCAAGAACTACCTAAAGTTAGCATCAAGACTTCGATGGGCGATATTGTGCTGGAGCTCTATCCAGAGAAAGCGCCAAAAACGGTAGAGAACTTTTTGCGTTATGTCAAAAAAGGACATTACAACAAAACGATCTTTCACCGCGTGATTGATAATTTCATGATTCAGGGCGGTGGCATGGATAGCGGCATGAAAGAAAAAGTCACAGATAAACCCGTCGTATCGGAAGCAAAAATGGCGTTTGAACAAGGCTTAAAAAATGATATGGGTACGATCGCAATGGCTCGAATGCCAGATCCAAATTCAGCCCGCGCGCAGTTCTACATCAACGTGAACAATAATGAATTCTTGAATTATCAACCGCTGCCTGATGGCGATCCGGTGCAAGTCATGAAGAACGGCGACCCGGTTACTTTGCCGCGCGCACGCGCCTTAGTGTTTGCCGCAGGTTACACGCCATTTGGTAAAGTGATTGAAGGTTGGGAAGTCGTGGAAAAAATCAAATCAGCGGCAGTCACTGATGTCAGCATTTACCAAAATGTACCAACAAAACCCATCACCATTATCTCAGTAAAATTAATCAAGTAATTTTTTGAGTAGTGGCGATTAGACCAAATAGTCATTATAAGCAATCATCGCTTACCCGACTTTCTTCATGGTAGTTTCAGTTACAATACATCATCCATTTTCTTGAGGTCTATTATGGCAGTCCTGCTCACCACCAATCTCGGCAATATCAAAATCGAACTTCACGAAGACAAAGCACCAAAAACCGTAGCAAATTTTCTTGCCTACGTCGAAGCCGGTCATTACACAGGGACTATTTTCCACCGTGTCATTCGCGGCTTTATGATACAAGGCGGTGGCTTTGAAATTGGTATGAAGCAAAAGCCTACCAATGCGCCCGTGGAGAATGAAGCAAAAAATGGATTAAAAAACGTGCCATACAGCTTGGCAATGGCGCGCACTAGTGACCCACATTCAGCCTCGGCACAGTTTTTCATCAACACTGTCGACAATGAGTTTCTCAACTTTCCTGGACAAGATGGCTGGGGTTATTGCGTGTTTGCTGAAGTCACAGATGGCAAAGATGTCGTTGATAAAATTTCTGCTTCCAATACGACACGCTCTGGTATGTTCTCCGATGTCCCGGTCGAAAATATCATTATCGAAAAAGTGGAAATTATTTAATTTCCGAACAGTTTCTTTTTATTGGCTTATCTGAATGTCCGCTTTATCCAATAACAAACACACTGATCAAAAAGCGCAACCCAAGGCGGTTGCGCTTTTTGTTTCTGATGTTCATTTATCTGACTCATTACCTCATACGACAGAAGCATTTCTTCAATTCTTGAAGACTCAGGCAATACATGCTGAACGCTTGTATTTGCTCGGTGATTTATTTGAATATTGGGCTGGGGATGACGACAGTGAAACTCCCTACAATCACAGTATCATCGCAGCATTACGATCTGTCAGCGACGCAGGAGTCAGGCTATATTGGATGGCCGGCAATCGAGATTTTCTTGTGGGAGAAGAGTTCGCTCATCAAACTGCAGCTCAGCTTTTAGATGACCCCCATGAATTGCAACTTGCTGGTCGACATTTATTGATCTCTCATGGTGATGCGCTTTGCACAGATGATGTCAGCTATATGGCGTTTCGTTCGATGGTGCGCGCCCCTGCCTGGCAACAACAATTTTTAAGTAAGCCCTTAAGTGAACGCAAAGCGATTATTCAAGGTATGCGTCAGGCCAGTAATAGCGAGCAGAAAAGCAAGAGTATGGCGATTATGGATGTTAATCAACATGCCGTCACCCAATTATGTCAGCAATATCCAAGTGCTAGCTTAATCCACGGTCATACTCATCGTACCGCAATGCATTCCGAGGCTCATGGTCTGCGCTATGTCTTGCCAGATTGGGATTGTGATCATGCTGCAAAACCGCGTGGTGGTTATTTACGCTTAGAGGTGGATGGAAAATTACACTTTATCTATTTGTAGAGGTTCTATTTAGTGAGCTAAGCAATCAGACCAGCGGTCCGACAATAAGCACTCAAGCTTATTAGCGCAATTACGGAATCTCAGCTAATAAGCGTAGTATTTCAGGCCGCACGATACGCAGGTGTGCAACATCAATCAGTATTGCCAATGGCACAACTATTAACGGCAATATGAAGAATTCCGTCCATGATGGCAAACCAACTTTCGATGCTAAGCCACTCGTAAAAACAATTAAAACCACAGGCAAAGAAAAAGCAATTGAAACCAGTACTAAGAGCCAATTGCGCGCGTCTTTAAATGGCAAATGTTTGCCAGCGCTATCAATAATCGACATCGCTTTGTAGCAATCCACTTGGGCCAATTCAGGAATCACTCGGCAAATTATCTTTTTATGGTAGCTGCTTCTACTGAACATTTAAGACGGACCTTTCTTTAAACAAATTCAAATCTATCGTTTAACCCAGAATTTCCGTTAGGATTTAAGACGATGGCGGATGCACTTTTCGAGGCACTTTTTACGTGAATGAGGCGAAAATAGCTAGCTATTTGCAACGAAGAACGAAAAAGATGACCGAAAATGCGCCGCCAGCGCTCAAATAGCGTCGAAGACGCGACTAATGGAAAGTCTGGGTTTAATCGACCAGCTGCGAAATTTCATCCGCATCTATACGCTTTTCGTTCAAAGATTTTTCGCATACGATACCTGCCACTAAAATTGCCGCACGCAGCTTTTCGATTTGCTCTTGTTGCGAGCAGACATGCTCGGTGAGTTGGCGAAATGCTTTTGAAATCGGATCATCTCCATTGGCGCTCAAACCATACGCGCTGAATCCTGCAGCATCCGTCGCTTCACTCACTTCATTTGCTGATCTCACCAAATGTGCGGGATTACCGACCGCGGTCGCACCTGCCGGTACGGGTTTAATCACTACCGAATTAGATCCGATCTTAGCGCCAGCGCCAACAGTAAAACCACCCAAGATTTTAGCACCAGCACCAACAATCACACCCGCTTCTAAAGTTGGATGACGTTTGGCACCTTTCGTCAAAGAGGTTCCACCTAAAGTCACCCCCTGATAAATCGTACAATCATCACCAACCACGGCAGTTTCGCCAATCACAACACCGAAGCCGTGGTCGATAAACACACGTCTGCCAATAGTCGCTCCCGGATGGATTTCAATCCCGGTAAAAATACGCGCCAAGTGCGCAATAAAGCGTCCCAGCCACTTCATACCATGAGTCCAGCACCACTTAGCCCAAACATGCATCACGATGGCTTGCAGACCTGGATAACAGGTGATCACCTCCCAAGTGTTGCGAGCGGCTGGGTCACGTTGGATAATGCTGGCGATATCTTCGCGTAGTTGTTTAAACATAAAATTGGAAAAATGCAGGCAGGTTCAGTGCGATCTTGTTGACGAGCGCCTAGTGTAAAAGGTTTTTACATTTGCTGCAGAAGGAGTCGTGATTGCGTGTTAACAATAACACTTGAAGTGACGTAAAGATGCGGTATCCGCTAAGATACCGCAATAGAAATTATTTGGCGGCGATGCGCTGACGACGTGCCTCGTAAAGACAGACGCCAGATGCCACAGAAACATTCAAACTTTCGACTGAACCCAACATAGGAATTTGCACTAGCATATCGCAATTTTCACGCGTCAGACGGCGCATGCCTTCGCCTTCATTCCCCATCACAATCGCAATACCGCCTTTGAAATCGACATCGTAAATTGTTTTTTCTACGTCATCAGACGTACCGATAATCCAGATGTCCCGTTCTTTCAGCTCACGAATGGTACGCGCCAAATTCGTTACCGTAATATACGGAACCGTTTCGGCCGCACCACTGGCCACTTTTTCAGCGGTAGCGTTTAATCCAACCGCTCGATCCTTAGGCGCAATCACTGCATGTGCGCCAACACCATCAGCCACGCGTAAACATGCGCCAAGATTATGAGGATCAGTAATACCATCCAAAATCAACAACAAGGGAGGCCCTTCAATTGCATCGAGTAATTCATCCAAATTACGGGCCAATGAAAGTTCACCCGCTTTTGCAACCACGCCTTGATGACGACGCGTGCCAACAATATTTGAAAGACGCTGATCATCCGCCTGAATAATACGAATCCCAGCCGATTTCGCGGCATGGATCAATTCCTGCATACGGCGATCAGAACGATCATTGTCGACATAAATTTCTTCTACCGAAGAGGCTTCATGACGAATACGAGAGGTCACGGCGTGGAAACCGAAAATCATTTTACTTTTCATTGCTCACTTCTTTTTAGGTATTTAAATTTCTTACTCATTACTTGCTGATGATTGATAAGCCAATTACAAACTTGGCTTTGGCGTCAATCTATCCAAACCTACTTAACGCTTTTTCCGCACAGGCGGCGCTGTTTTCACCTTGCGCTCTGCGCGAGTCGCGGCGACCGATACTTTCTTGCGCCTAGTTTTACTTGGGGGTGTCTCTACGTAAATTGCTGGTTCATTACGAACTTTGGTTTTACTACTAACTACTGGCTTCTCAATATAGACTGCACGACCTGCCTTTGAATTAGCACCACGCTTTCCTTGACGTGCATCTGCGACTTCCTCAAATTCACGTGTTTTAGGAAAACGATTTGGCACAGCACTTGTTGCCAAAGACAAATCAATTTTACGAGCATCGATATCAACACGACTGACCACAACTTTGACCTTATCAGTCAATTGATAACGCTTTCCACTACGCTCACCACGCAATTCATGACGCGCATCATCGAATTGAAAATAGTCAGCGCCGAGTTCGGTGATATGGACTAAGCCTTCCACAAACATTTCGTCTAGTTGCACGAATAACCCAAATTGCGTTACGCCTGAAATCGTCCCAGTGAATTCCTCACCTAATTTGCTCTTCATGTAATAACACTTGAGCCAAGCTTCCACGTCGCGCGATGCTTCATCAGCACGGCGTTCATTTGCAGAGCAATGGGTACCGAGCATGTCCCAAATTGTTATTTCTTTTTGAGGGCGCTCTTTACCAGCAGCGCGATCAACTGCCATTTGTTTGCGCGCTGCGTTCGACACGCTGGTATTGAGCACACTGGTATCTATGCCTTTAGGCTCGTATTTCTTACCTAGCAAAATTGCTTTAATAGCGCGATGTGTCAGCAAGTCAGGATAACGTCGAATTGGACTTGTGAAGTGAGCATAAGCATCGTACGACAAACCGAAATGTCCAATATTATCTGGGCTATAGACCGCTTGCTGCATAGATCGCAGCAACATTGTCTGCAATAATTGTGAGTCTGGACGCCCTTTTATTCTTTCCATTAGTTGCGCATAGTCGGATGCTGATGGCGTATCGCCTCCCATCAAATTTAAACCGACTTGACGCAAGAAATTTCTCACTTGAGTTAATTTTTCTTTGGTTGGTCCAGCATGAATCCGATACACGCCTAAGTGCTCAAACTCCGCCAACAGACTGGCAGCGCTCACGTTGGCTGCCAACATACATTCTTCAATTAACTTATGCGCGTCATTGCGCGTGCGCGGCAAGATTTTTTCTATCTTGCCAGCAGCATTAGCGACAATATAAGTTTCCGTCGTCTCAAAATCAATCGCTCCGCGACGATGGCGCGCTTTGAGCAAAACCTGAAAGCACTCATATAAGTGCAGCAGATGCGGTACCAAGGTCAGACGTTTATTCGCTTCTGGCCCTTTCGTATTGCCAAGAATGGCGGCTACCTCAGTGTAGGTAAATCGAGCAGCTGAATGAATGACTGCAGGATAGAATTGATACGCGGTCACTTCCCCATCGGTAGAAATAACCATATCGCAGACTAAGGTCAACCTATCGACATTGGGATTTAGAGAACACAATCCATTAGATAACTTTTCTGGCAGCATAGGAATAACGCGGCGTGGAAAGTACACAGATGTGCTGCGCAATAGAGCGTCTTCGTCAATTGCATCATTTGGCTTTACGTAATGACTGACATCGGCAATAGCCACCAGTAAGCGATACGCTTTTTGTCGCCCGATTTTTACGGGCTCACAATATACGGCATCATCAAAATCACGCGCGTCTTCGCCATCAATGGTGACTAATGGAATATCACGCAAATCAACACGATCTTCTAAATCTTTTGCGGTGACATCAAAAGGCAATTTTTCTGCAGCGCGTTTCGCAGCAGCAGAAAACTCATGTGGCACACCGAACTTGCGCACAGCGATTTCGATTTCAATTCCAGGGTCATCAATTTCACCCAGAATTTCAACCACTTTCCCTATCGCTTGCGAATATTTGGTCGGCTGTTCAATCAGTTCGACACTAACCACCTGACCCGCTTTTGCTTTACCTGGTGTTCCTGCCAATAAAATATCTTGATTAATACGGTTATCTTCTGGGGCAATCAACCAAACGCCATTTTCATTAATCAAGCGACCAATAATATGCGTATTAGCACGTTCCAAAATTTCCGAAACACTGCCTTCTAATCGACCTTTTCTATCGGTGCCAACCACTTTAGCGCTAACACGATCACCATTTAAGATACGTGCCATTTCGCGTTCAGGTAAAAATAAATCAGGGCTACCATCGTCTGGTGTCAAAAAGCCATAACCATCGCGATGACTACTGACCTTCCCCACGATTAAATTATCTTGAGCCAATGCAGAGAAATTACCAGCTGCATCTTGTTTAACCTGACCTTCGCGCTCCATCGCTTTCAGTCTTTTTACCATACCGTCGATCTCCTCAGGTTTCACACCTAATTTTTTTGCAATCGATGTCGCCTTCAGTGCTGCTTTAGAAGTACGTAAAACGCCGAGAATATCCTCGCGGCTGGGAATGGGGTAAAGATGTTTATTCAAAGCAGTAGAATCTCTTCAGATAGAAAATAGTAAACGTCATAAATGTAGATAGTTTATCGGGTTACACCGAAAATAAATAGCAAAGTTTGAGAAAGCGAACGTCGAAAAGAGCGATGAGCAAAACACCAAATACATTGACTTTAGCAGCCATTACTTTATAATTCTCGCTTTCGTTGCCCACGTGGCGGAATTGGTAGACGCGCATGGTTCAGGTCCATGTGCCTTCGGGTGTGGGGGTTCGAGTCCCTCCGTGGGCACCACAGTTTTAGTTTAAAAAGCCGTTAATTCATTAACGGCTTTTTTGCTTTGATCGATACAAAATTGCTTTGGTCGATACAAAAACGAAGCGACTATGAAAGCCAATATAGTGAAGTGAGCAGCTCAAAAAATGTCGAAAATAAGCACATCTTTCGAATAGCGATTCACTTCTACGCATGCGCTCATACCTAACTTCGAGCTAATTCTTCAAAGCTCAAGGTATCGTAAATTTCAAACGGCTGATGTATCCAAGGCGTGCCCTCCACATACTCGATGTAAAAGTCGGGGATGACCACCGATACCGATTTCACCCATATCACCGCACTCTTAATGTCACTAATCTCTGGATAATGATTGCGCAACCATGGTTGCACTTCTTTAAAGGTAATACCAGAGTCAACCAAATCATCGAGCAACAACACTCTACCACGTAGATTTTGCTCAACGCTGGCAACACTTCCGCCGATCTGTATTTGGCCATGTTCTTGTCCGGCAGATCCGCGATAAGAACTGACGGAAAGTATACTCAACGGCAATTTGAACAGACGCGAGAAGACATCACCAAGGCGAAGTCCCCCGCGTGCAAGGCACAAAATATGATCGAACTGCAAGCCCGAGTCGTGGATTTTCAATGCTAAGAGTTCTATCGAGCGATGGTACTCATCCCACGAAACCCACAAATCTTTTTGCTCAGTATTCAAGATCGACCACTTTTCAAAATCTGCTACAGGAGCGATTACAAAAAAGGATGACGCAATACGATCGTTTCTTCACGGTCAGGACCGGTAGAAACCATATCGATAGGTACGCCAACTAATTCTTCAATACGTTTGATGTAGTTACGCGCATTGATTGGCAAAGCATCCATAGATTGCGCGCCCACGGTGGACTCGGACCAACCTGGCATTTCTTCGTACACCGCGACGCAGCGTGCAGCGTCTTCCGCACCAACTGGGAAAATATCAACTGCTGTGCCATCAATCGTATAACCGGTACATAGTTTCAAAGTTTCCAAACCATCCAATACGTCTAGCTTAGTCAGACACATGCCAGACACGCCATTGATTTGCACAGAGCGCTTCAATAATGCTGCATCAAACCACCCACAACGACGCGCGCGGCCAGTAACCGTACCAAATTCATGACCTACACTCGCCAAGTGCTTACCAACACCTTGATCGGTTGGTAATTCAGATGGGAATGGACCTGAGCCTACACGTGTCGTATAAGCCTTAGTAATACCCAAAATGTAATGCAACATGCCAGGACCAACGCCAGAACCAGCGGAGGCATTGCCTGCAACGCAATTGCTTGATGTCACGAACGGATAAGTGCCATGATCGATATCGAGCAAACTTCCCTGAGCACCTTCGAATAACAAACTTGCGCCGTTTTTGTATGCTGCATGTAAAGCACTAGAAACATCCGTCACCATAGGGCGGATACGTGCCACATCGCGCATCGCATCATCATAAGTTTTTTGGAAGTCGACAGGTTCGGCTTTCAAATAATTGACCAACACAAAGTTGTGATACTCCAGATTTTCTTTCAGCTTTTCCGCAAAGCGTTCTGGATTCAACAAATCGGCAACACGAATCGCACGACGTGCCACTTTATCTTCGTAAGCGGGACCAATACCTTTGCCGGTTGTGCCAATTTTAGCTGCTCCACGAGCAGCTTCACGCGCAGCATCCAATGCCGTGTGGTAAGGCAGAATAACTGGACAAGCTTCAGATATTTTTAAGCGAGAGCAAACTTCAACGCCATTGGCTTCTAATTTATCGATTTCACGCAAAAGATCTGGCACAGACAAAACCACGCCATTACCGATATAACAGGCCGTACCCGCACGCATAATCCCAGAGGGAATCAATTGCAATGCGGTCTTTTGACCACCGATAACCAAAGTATGGCCGGCATTATGACCACCTTGAAAACGCACTACGCCTTGCGCGTGATCCGTTAACCAATCGACGATTTTTCCTTTACCTTCATCGCCCCACTGGGTTCCAATGACAACTACGTTTTTTGCTGGTTTATTTTGTGACATCGCTCATCAACCTACAGTTTTTAAAATCCATTGACTACCATCGAATTCGACCATGCGAGTGCATTCAAATTCGTCCTGTTCATTCTCGTGACCGGGCAGATTTTGCATCACGATTTCGCCTGCCTGGCGTAATTCATTTATTTTGTGACGCAATGCTGGATCTTGGCTCCATGGAGCTAAAATCGCGTTCTTACGCTCCGCCGAAGGCATCAAACGCGCCAATTCACGCAAATCCAAAGAGAACCCTGTCGCTGGACGCGCACGCCCAAACGCCTCCCCCACGTGATCGTAGCGACCACCGCGAGCGACTGCATTTGGCAAGCCTGGAACAAATGCATTAAACATGACGCCGCTATGATAATGATATCCGCGTAAATCAGCCAAATCGACCGTGACTTTGGCATTCCCTGCCAAATCAACCAAATAGGCCAATTCGTCCAATGCTATCGCAATCCCATCGAGTTTGGGCAAAATTTCACGGGCTTTTTGAATAATCGCCTTGTCACCATATAAATTTGGCAAATCCAATAAAGCTTGACGAACTTCGGGTTGAAAGTCTCTCGTCAACTCTTTCAATGCCGGTAAATCTTTCGCCTCTAACAAGGCAAATAATTGTGACTCATGTCGCTTAGCTGCTGCATCACTGTTCAATAATGCGCGCAGAACACCAACGTGGCAAAGATCTAAACGCACTTCAGAAATATTCGCCAATGCTAAAGATGCCAGCATCAGCTCCTGAATCTCTGCATCAGCTTCAAGGCCTGCGTGTCCATAAATCTCACCGCCGATTTGCAATGGTTCACGCGTCGCGTGCAAGCCGGATGGACGAGTATGTAAAACACTACCGGCGTAACAGAGGCGCGTTACCGATTTACGATTCAACAAATGCGCGTCGATCCGTGCCACCTGGGTTGTCATATCGGCGCGTACACCCATGGTTCGGCCGGAAATCTGATCCACCAACTTAAAGGTACGCAAATCCATGTCTTGCCCTGCACCGGTCAATAAAGACTCGATGTATTCAAGCAGAGGTGGCATAACTAGTTCATAGCCATAACAACGGAAATTATCTAATAAAACACGACGCAACTCTTCGATCTTGCGTGCTTCTGATGGCAAGACGTCGGCGATGTTTTCAGGGAGTAGCCAATTTGGCATAAGAAACGATCTTCAGCAATAACAATACTGCAAACATTAATGGATCGGGCAAAAACTAGAAAGACTGCAGTTCATAATGAAATGCAGTCTGTCTAACCTCACCCACTTTTAATACATTTATTTTTTTTGCGCAGATCCGGCTATTCCCGCTCCTGGCGCTTTGAAATATTTAAAGAATTCTGAGTTCTGATCAACTACCATCATGTCACTCTTACTCTTAAAGCTGGCGCGATACGCTTCCAGGCTGCGGTAGAACTTGTAGAATTCCGCATTCTGACCAAACGCTTGCGAATAGATTTTCGCCGCCTCTGCATCACCTGCACCACTGACTGTTTGCGCCTCTTTATACGCTTCTGCCACAATCACTATGCGCTGACGATCGGCATCAGCACGAATTTTTTCTGAATCTGCAAAACCCGTAGAACGCAATTCATTTGCAACCCGGCTGCGCTCAGCCTTCATCCGCTCGTAGACAGAATTATTGATCTGCTCTACATAATCCACACGTTGCAAACGGACATCGAGGATTTCAACACCAATTTGTTTTGCTTCGTCTGTGACTTTTTTACGGATCGCTTGCATCACTTTATCGCGCTCACCGGAGATCACATCGCGCACTGAGCGCTTGGTAATTTCTTCGTTTAATGCGGCTTTAACGATTTGCGATAAACGATCACGTGCACGACTTTCTTCACCACCAAAACTAACGAAATACAATTTTGGATCAGTAATATGCCATTTAACGTAGGTATCAACCAAGATATTTTTCTTTTCCGCCGTAATAAAACGATCAGCCTCAGGAGACTCTATCGTCAAGATACGCTTATCCAAAAACATTACATTCTGAAACGGTGGTGGCAACTTGAAATGCAAACCAGGTTGGCTAATGACTGACTTCACTTCACCCAAAGCAAACACAATGGCGTGCGATCTTTGATCAACCACGAAAATTGTTGAATACGCGGCTATGCCAACAATCACTACAGCCAAGATAGAAGAAATAAACTTATTCATTAACGTGACTCCCTATCGCGAGAATCGCGAGCGCGACCATCTTTACTTCCACGTACTTCGACTGTCGTCATCGTATCTCCTGCAGCATTTCCTGTCGCCGTATTGACTGGCTGATTACTTTTAACCGCACTATCGCCATTCAACTTATCCAATGGCAAATAGATCATATTGTTCGCACTCTTGGTATCCATCATTAACTTGGTTGTACTAGAGAAAATTTGTTGCATGGTTTCTAAGTACATACGATCTCTTGTCACAGCTGGTGCTTTTTGATACTCAACCAATACTTGCTTAAACCGTGCTGCATTACCTTCTGCATTTGCGATAACTCGTGAACGATAACCTTCGGCATCTTGCAACATACGAGAAGCTTCACCGCGTGCTTTTGGAATGACATCATTCGCATAGGCCTGGCCTTCGTTTTTCTGACGTTCTTTATCTTGACCCGCCTTTACAGCATCATCAAAGGCAGCCTGCACCTGTTCTGGTGGCTGCACTGCCTGCATCGTAACGTTGGTAATTTGAGCGCCAGATTCATAGCGATCCAAAACCTGTTGCATCAATAGATTCACGTCGAGGCCGACTTTTTCACGCCCCTCATACAAAACAAAATCCATTTTGCTGCGACCCACTATTTCACGAATCGCGGTTTCAGCAACCTGACGTATCATTTCTTCCTGATCGCGATTGCTATACAACCATTTAGCTGCGTCTTTCAATTTGTATTGCACAGCAAATTGAATGTCGATGATATTTTCATCGTCAGTCAACATCAAGGCTTC
>CAUPNA010000107.1:0-15809 GCA_963512475.1 uncultured Undibacterium sp. | reverse complement strand
GAAAAGTGACTAAAATAGTCATAAAA
Source organism: uncultured Undibacterium sp. (assembly GCA_963512475.1). Lineage (GTDB taxonomy): Bacteria > Pseudomonadota > Gammaproteobacteria > Burkholderiales > Burkholderiaceae_D > Undibacterium. The sequence goes on along the minus strand of CAUPNA010000107.1, from coordinate 15,783 downwards.
AAAGCCGGGAAAACCCGGCTTTTTATGCTCTCGAAAGAACTAAAGCTTAAGCGTGCTCGCCCAAAACTGCAACGATTACGTCAACCACCACGTCTGTGTGCAATGCCACAGAAACGGAATGATCACCCGTTGTCTTCAAAGGACCTGCTGGCAAGCGAACTTGCGCCTTTTCAACTGCAAAACCTTGTTTAGCCAATGCTTCAGCGATATCGAAGTTAGTTACAGAACCGAACAAACGACCATCTACACCTGCTTTTTGAGAAATTTGAACTGTTAAACCGTTCAATTTTTCGCCTTGAGCTTGTGCTTCAGCCAATTTAGCGGCTGCTGCTTTTTCCAACTCAGCGCGCTTCGCTTCAAATTCTGCGATCGCAGCTGCTGTTGCACGACGAGCGATGCGTTGTGGAATCAAAAAGTTACGAGCGTAACCATCTTTAACACGAACTACGTCACCCAAGTTGCCGAGATTAACGACTTTATCCATCAAAATAACTTGCATATTTTTCTCCTAATTTCCGTCGTCAATTACGCTGTGTGCAAATCAGTGTAAGGCAACAACGCGAGATAGCGTGCGCGCTTAACTGCTGTGTCAACTTGACGTTGATACAAAGCTTTAGTACCAGTCAAACGTGCAGGCATAATTTTGCCGTTTTCTTGGATAAAATCTTTTAATGTATCGATGTCTTTGTAGTCAACTGCGGCTACATGACCCGCTGAAAAGCGGCAGAATTTTTTACGTTTGAACAAAGGATTTTGTTGCTGACGCTTTTGTTTTAATTTGCTTTTATCAAATTTTTTACCGAATGCCATTTTAGGCTCCTAATCTAGTAAATTTGTTTCGTTTTTCGCTTTCTGAAATTCAGTAACGTGAAAAACGAGACTTTTGCTGTTGCGGTTTTTGCGTGCCAAGAAACCCGTAAAAATCATTGAGACACCTAGTTCAATATCCAAGAATCGCTTTGAAATTTCACCCGCGGCAATCGAGGCTATTTCAAACTCAACCTGACGTTCACTGCCTGCTTGCTCTTGCTTAGAGTCATGCACTAAAGTTGCTGTAGCGATGGGTATTCCCGCTGGGGTATAACGCAACACCGATTTTTCAACAACTGCAGCGACTACTTTAAGTTGATTCACAAGTTGGTGACTCTCAATGATGACTAACTGGTTCCTACACGCTCTTAGTCAAAACGATTAAGCTGCTGGAGCTTCAACACGTTGCGCCTTAGCAGAATCTTCTTTCTGCACAGACTTCATCATTGGAGAAGGACCTGTTTCTGCTTTTTTCAATTTAACTGTGAGGTGACGCAAAACGGCATCATTAAATTTGAATGCTGTTTCCAACTCAAGCAAAGTTTCAGCGTCGCACTCAATGTTCATGCAAACATAGTGAGCTTTAGCCAATTTTTGAATCATGTAAGCCAATTGACGACGGCCCCAATCTTCAACGCGGTGCACTTGGCCGCCACGTGTAGTTACGCTAGCTTTGTAGCGTTCGATCATTGCAGGAACTTGCTCGCTCTGATCGGGATGTACGATAAATACGATTTCATAATGACGCATAATTTCTCCTTGTGGACAAAAATAAAGCCTGCCTCGGCGTCAAGACGAGTGCAGGAAGAGGACAGCCCGTGACTATAACGTACTTTCCCATCACAATCAAGCAGTTAGATCATGTGTAACGACAAATTGGACTTTATCTCATCATTGAGCAATCCTCGAAGGAACTCATTTGATACTAATCGACGAGTTAAGTGCAAAAAAAACACAAAATAACTTGCATTCGGCCATTTACTGTATAAAAATACAGTCTGCTTATATATACAGCCTCTTCAAGCTTCAACTAAGATTCAATTAAGATCCTATCGGAACTACTATGCTCAAGCTCACCGCTCGCCAAGAACAAATTCTCAATCTTATAAAAGATGCCATTCAAAATACGGGATTTCCTCCAACCCGGGCTGAAATCGCCAATGAATTAGGCTTTCGCTCCACGAACGCTGCAGAAGAGCACTTGCAAGCCCTAGCGCGCAAAGGTGTCATTGAAATTGCTGCAGGCACTTCCCGTGGCATTCGATTGCTAGAGTCTGCACTGTCAAACTCGATACCCAATATGCAAATGGCGCTGCCTCATCCAGCTTTAATGCAATTAAGTCTGCCTCTAGTCGGACGTGTTGCTGCGGGATCTCCCATTTTAGCAACAGAGCATGTTGAAGCGACTTACCAAGTTGACCCATCTTTATTTTCCGCCAAGCCAGATTTTTTACTCCGAGTTCGCGGATTATCGATGCGTGATATAGGAATCATGGATGGTGATTTACTCGCGGTCAAGAAAACTGACAGTGTCCGTAATGGGCAAATTGTTGTAGCGCGAATAGGCGAAGAAGTTACCGTAAAACGCTATATGAAAACATCAAATGGCATTGAACTACTACCTGAAAATCCTGATTTTTCACCCATTATTATTGATGAGAATGTACCCGACTTTGCACTAGAAGGACTGGCAGTTGGATTGATGCGTAGCTGGTAAGTAGATCTGGAGAATTATATGTTCGAATCAATCAGTCAAAGCGATTAATAGCGCTCCTGGTAGGCATACTCACTATAGGTAGAACTAGTGAGTATGCTTAAAAAAAATGCCCGATGAATTCATCATCGGGCATTTTTTCTATCAAGCAGTTTTCTATCATGCAGCAAAGGAAGATCTTTAAATGCAGATCAGTGCTTAATCGTAGAAGTATCTGCACTTGTGTCAGCTTTAGCGACTGCTGGCAGCGCCATTTCCTCTTCCGTTAACGGAACCGGTTGACGTTCCAAGGCAATTTCCAAGACTTTGTCAATCCAGCGCACAGGAATAATTTCCAACTTGTTTTTGACGTTATCAGGAATCTCTGTGAGATCTTTCGCATTCTCCTCAGGAATCAATACCGTCTTAATCCCGCCACGATGCGCCGCCAATAACTTCTCTTTCAAGCCGCCGATTGGCAGAACTTCGCCACGAAGTGTAATTTCACCGGTCATTGCCACATCAGCACGCACTGGAATGCCAGTAAAAATCGACACCATTGCCGTGGTCATGGCAATACCAGCAGATGGGCCATCTTTCGGCGTAGCACCTTCGGGTACGTGAATATGCACATCTGTTTTCTCAAACACATCTGCTTTAATACCCAAACGTGCAGCTCGACTACGAACCACGGTGCGCGCCGCCTCAATGGACTCCTTCATCACATCACCCAATGTACCGGTACGAATCGTTGCGCCCTTACCTGGCATAGAAACCGCCTCGATGGTCAGCAGATCGCCGCCAACTTCGGTCCAAGCCAAACCAACGACTTGACCAACCTGATTTTCTTTGGTCGCCACGCCAAAATCATAGCGACGCACACCCAAGAATTTATCCAAATTTTTGGAGGTAATAGTGGCCTTCTTCTCAGTCTTCTTCAGCAACAACATTTTTACAACCTTGCGGCAGATCTTAGAGATTTCTCGCTCCAATGAACGCACACCGGCTTCACGCGTGTAGTAGCGAATAATGTCACGAATCGCTGATTCTGAAACAGAGATTTCTTCTTCCTTCAAACCATTATTCTTGACTTGCTTAGGCAATAAATAACGCAATGCGATACTGGCTTTTTCATCTTCGGTATAGCCAGACAAGCGAATCACTTCCATGCGATCTAACAACGCTGGCGGAATGTTATAAGAGTTCGAGGTCGCAACAAACATCACATCAGACAAATCAAAATCGACCTCAATGTAATGATCGGAGAAAGTATGATTTTGCTCTGGATCCAAAACTTCCAACAATGCGGAAGATGGATCACCTCGAAAATCTGCCCCCATCTTGTCTACTTCATCCAACAAGAACAGTGGGTTGCGGACACCTGCTTTCGACAGACTCTGCAAAATCTTACCTGGCATAGAGCCGATATATGTGCGGCGATGACCACGAATCTCAGCCTCATCACGCACGCCACCCAGTGCCATGCGAACAAACTTACGATTCGTCGCACGGGCGATCGACTGACCGAGTGAAGTCTTGCCGACACCTGGGGGGCCAACCAAACACAAGATCGGCGCTTTCAGCTTATCAACACGTTGTTGAACTGCGAGGTACTCCAAAATACGTTCTTTAACTTTATCCAAACCGTAGTGGTCGTCGCTCAACACTTTTTCCGCATTGCTCAAATCGTTATTCACTTTGGATTTTTTCCTCCAAGGCAAATTCACGATGGTGTCGATGTAATTACGCACCACGGTAGCCTCGGCCGACATAGGCGACATCATCTTGAGTTTCTTCAACTCATTCATGGCCTTATCTCGCGCTTCTTTCGGCATCTTAGCAGCAGTAATTTTCTTCTCTAACTCATCAATATCTGCGCCCTCTTCGCCCTCACCGAGTTCTTTTTGAATCGCTTTGACCTGCTCATTCAAATAGTATTCGCGTTGAGATTTTTCCATCTGGCGCTTAACACGGCCGCGAATACGCTTCTCGACCTGGAGAATATCCAATTCACCTTCTAGCTGACCAAGCAAATGCTCTAGGCGCTTAGCCACACTGAATATCTCCAAAATAACTTGCTTCTGCTCCAACTTCAAAGGCAGATGAGCGGCAATGGTATCGGCCAGTCGACCCGCATCATCAATGCCGGACAAGGAAGCCAAAATTTCTGGTGGGATCTTTTTGTTTAGTTTTACGTACTGATCAAACTGTTGCACGATCGCGCGGCGCATTGCTTCGACTTCGGAATCGTCACCTTCGACAAAAGCGACTGGCGTCAGATCAGCAATGAAATGCGATTCAGAATCAGTAATATGGTGAATTCGCGCACGTTGCGTACCTTCAACCAACACCTTAACCGTGCCATCTGGCAATTTCAACATTTGCAAGATATTCGCGATACAGCCTATTTCATAGATATCTTCTGCCGAAGGCTCATCTTTTGCCGCAGCTTTTTGTGCCGCCAACATAATGCTCTTACCCTGCTCCATCGCAGCTTCCAGCGCTTTGATCGATTTTGGACGACCAACAAACAATGGGATCACCATGTGAGGGAATACCACGACATCGCGCAATGGCAATAAGGGTAATTCTGTACGTTCAGTAATTGTGGGAGTTGTCATGGCGCACCTTTTAAAAAATTACATTAACTAGATTGGCGCAGTAGGCTAAAACTCAAGCCCGTCATCCGAAAAAAAACAATAAAAAAAGCCACACAGAGAGGTCTCCGAGTAGCTTTTCGATTGAAGCTAACTGATTTTATTATTTCAGTAAATTGTACTGCTTATTTTTGCGAATCAGAGGCAAAAAAACCATCGATTCGCAAAAAGATTGAGGAAATTTCCAAAATTAAGACTCAATTGCAACTCACGTCCAAACAACAACAATACTACGCGCCTGCGACTTTAGGCTGCTCATTGTAAATTAACAATGGTTTCGCGCCATTATTAATAGTGTTTTCATCAATAACCACTTTAGCGACATTTTTTTCACTCGGCAGCTCAAACATAATATCAAGCAACGCATGCTCAAGAATGGAACGCAAACCACGCGCACCCGTCTTACGAGCGATCGCTTTTTTCGCGATTGCCTGCAAAGCTGAAGGTCGAATCTCAAGCTCACAACCTTCCATCTCAAGCAATTTTGCATACTGCTTGATTAAGGCATTTTTTGGTTCAACCAAAATCTGAATCAAGGCAGTCTCATCCAATTCCATCAGAGTCGCAATCACTGGCAAACGACCAACCAATTCAGGGATGATCCCGAACTTGATCAAATCCTGTGGCTCGGCATCAAGAATAACTTGGCTAGCACTTCTCTGACTTTCGCTTTTCACACTGGCAGCAAAACCAATACCACTCTTCTCAGAGCGATCAGAAATAATCTTCGCCAAACCATCGAATGCGCCACCGCAAATAAACATAATATTAGTGGTGTCAATTTGAATGAAATCTTGATTAGGATGTTTACGGCCACCTTGTGGTGGCACTGATGCCATCGTACCCTCAATCAATTTCAATAAGGCTTGTTGCACGCCTTCACCCGAAACATCGCGGGTAATAGATGGATTTTCAGCTTTACGTGAAATCTTGTCGATTTCATCAATATAGACGATGCCTTTTTGTGCTCGCTCGACCTCATAATTACAATTTTGCAGTAATTTTTGAATGATGTTTTCTACGTCCTCACCAACATAACCGGCTTCGGTCAAAGTCGTCGCATCGGCAATCACGAACGGTACATTCAACATACGCGCCAAGGTTTGCGCCAACAAGGTCTTACCGGAACCTGTGGGGCCAACTAACAAAATATTGCTCTTAGCCAGTTCTACATCATCTTTTTTACCTAAATGCTTGAGGCGTTTATAGTGATTGTAAACAGCGACCGCCAATATACGTTTTGCTTTCTCCTGACCAATTACATATTGATCCAGCAACTCTGTGATTTCTAACGGCGTTGGCAAATCGCTTTTTGCAGAACTAATCGGTTCTAGTGCATTGATCTCATCACGAATAATATCGTTACACAAATCAATACATTCATCACAAATGAAGACCGATGGTCCAGCGATCAGCTTCTTCACCTCATGTTGACTCTTACCGCAGAATGAGCAGTAAAGTAATTTTTCACCAGCAGTGCTTTTTTTATCTGACATAATGCTTTTTATTAATTTTAACGAAGTAGGCGATGCCCGTTATATTACTGCAAAACTCATACAAACCGGGCAAAGCAAGTGATTTTACAGAGACAAACTTCAATTGCGAAGTAAAGCAACTAGATAAAGGCAAATAAAAACGCCCGCACCTGTTGGTTGCGGGCGTTACTTATTTATATACTCACTCCACACAAAACTTAGGTGCGATGAGTTAATACTTTATCGATTAGACCGTATTCAGCCGCAGTTTCTGCTGACATAAAATTATCCCGATCAGTATCTTTCGCGATTTGCTCAACACTTTGACCTGTTTTCTCAGCCAAAATACCATTCAAACGCTCACGTAAATACAAGATTTCACGTGCCTGAATCTCAATGTCAGATGCCTGACCTTGTGCGCCGCCTAAAGGCTGATGAATCATGATACGCGAATTTGGCAAAGAAAAACGCTTACCTTTTGCACCAGCAGCCAACAGGAACGCGCCCATAGAGGCCGCTAAACCTGTGCACAATGTCGAGACATCAGGCTTGATAAACTGCATCGTATCAAAAATCGCCATACCCGCAGATACCGACCCACCTGGAGAATTAATATAAAGTGAAATATCCTTGTCTGGATTTTCACTTTCCAAAAACAACAACTGCGCTACGATCAAATTAGCTGCCTGATCATTCACTGGACCGACCAGAAAAATCACACGTTCTTTGAGCAAGCGAGAATAGATATCGTAAGCACGTTCTCCACGCCCACTTTGCTCAACAACCATTGGCACCATGCCAAGCATATTTGTTTCTAAACCAGAGTTATGAATGATGCCTGTCATGAATTATCCTATCTTATTGTGCTGGGTTATTACCCATCAATTCGTCAAACGGCAAAACTGAATCACTCACTTTTGCCTTACCTAGCACATAGTTAACGACGTTTTCTTCTAAAACAAGGGCTTCGACTTCTGCCAAACGATTACGATCGCTGTAGTAGTACTTCACTACTTGCTGTGGATCCTCGTAACTTTGCGCAAAATCTTCAACTTGTGTCTTAATTTGATCTGCTTTTGCTTGCAATTGGTTCGCTTTCACCATTTCAGCCAAAATCAAACCTAAACGTACGCGACGTTCTGCTTGCGCAGTAAATAATTCAGTTGGAAATGGAACACCCTGCACATTCATACCGCGCTGCGCCATATCTTGGCGCGTCATTTCAGCTAAACGCTCAGCATCTTGCTCAATCAACACTGCCGGAGCGTCAAATTCGACTGCTTTGACCAATGCATCCATGACGCTGTCTTTAGTCTTCGCTTTGACACGGCCTTTAACTTCGCGCTCAAGATTATCCTTGATATCGTTACGCATTTTTGCCAGGTCGCCGTCTTCTACGCCCAACATTTTTGCGAATTCTGCGTCGACTGCTGGCAAATGTGCCCACTCTAATTTAGTCAAAGTGACAGTGAATTCAGCTGTCTTACCTGCCACGTCTTTGCTGTGATAATCTTCAGGGAAAGCCAATGGGAACACTTTGGAATCGCCTACTTTCAAGCCCAAAGTTGCAGTTTCGAATTCTGGCAACATACGACCTTCACCCAGAACGAAAGCAAACGCTTCTGCTTTGCCACCAGCAAACTCAACCGCATCAATCGTACCGACGAAATCAACGGTAGCACGATCACCATTTTGTGCAGACTGATCTGCACCACCGTCGCCGTGCGCGCTTTGTTCACCTTTAACGTGGAAATGCACACGTTGCTTACGTAGAATATCGATCGTTTTATCGATCTCGGCATCTGTCACATCAGTTTTAACCTGAGTTACTTCAACACCGGACAAATCACCCACTACGACTTCTGGATACACTTCAAAAGTAGCATCAAAAGTGAAGTAGTTTTCAGAATAGCTTTTCTTAGGTTCAATACGTGGATAGCCAGCAACGCGCAAGTTATTTTCTTTAACTGCTTCGCTAAAAGCAATACCAACTTTCTCGTTGAGAACTTCATTTTCAACTTGATAGCCATATTGAGCCGCGACCATTTTCATCGGCACTTTACCTGGACGGAAGCCAGGCGCTTTTGCTGAACGAGCACGTACTTTTAAACGCTTCTCAATTTCCGGTTGCATTTCTGAAATCGGGAATGTGAGCGTAATACGGCGTTCTAATTTTTCTAAAGTTTCGACTGCAGTTGCCATGAAAATCGTCCAAATATAAAGAGTCTGTGGTGCGAGGAGGGGGACTCGAACCCCCACACCATTGCTGGCGTCAGGACCTAAACCTGGTGCGTCTACCAATTTCGCCATCCTCGCGGGATGAGCATACCTTCCAATAAAAGCAAAGGGCGACTTAAATTGCATTGTCGCCCATAACTACCATTGTGGCATTTCAACTTCAGCCGACTATTCTACTGGATTTTTATGCTACTTGTCTCGTATTTTTTCGAATCGGATTAGAAAGAACTGTTATATGACTTGTTTTCATCACTTTTACCCTGAATTACCCATCGATGTTTTTCATCGATGGGCAAAAATCACAAGCTCAATAACAGCCCTATAACAGCCCTATAACAGCCCTTCTTCCAACAACAAATACGAAATAACTTTCAAAACCAAAGCCGACTTTTAAACTTTCTTAATTCTAAACCAAGCCGCATACAAAGCTGGCAAGAATAACAAGGTCAAGGCTGTTGCAATAATCAAACCACCCATAATCGCCACTGCCATCGGCCCCCAAAACACTGAACGTGACAAGGGTATCATTGCCAGTACCGCTGCCGCTGCCGTCAGAATGATTGGGCGGAAACGACGAACTGCGGCCTCGACAATTGCATCCCAAGCTGGCACGCCTGCTTCTCTGTCCTGTTCAATCTGATCAATCAAAATGACAGAATTACGAATAATCATGCCGAACAAGGCAATCACACCTAGTTGCGCTACGAAACCAAATGGTCTTTGCATCAGCAACAAGGCCATCGCTGCACCAGCAACCCCCAACGGACCTGTCAAGAACACCAATACCGCACGTGAGAAGCTATGCAACTGCAACATCAGTAAAGTAAAGATAATGAAAATAACCAAAGGTACGTTTGCAGCAATCGATTCCTGCGCTTTACCGCTGTCTGCTGCTGCACCTGCCAGCTCAATTTTATAACCCGGCAATAAGCTCGCTCTGATCGCATCTAACTTCGGATTGATCTGCGAGGACACAGTAGGCCCCTGAATACCATCGGCAACATCCGATTGCACCGTCACGGCCCACTCACGTCCTTCACGCCACACCACACCCGGCTCCCAAGCCAAGCCTACACGAGCCACTTGAGACAACGGCACTGTTTTGCCGCTAGGCGTCGGGATATTCGCATTACTCAAAGCCTGAACGGTAGAACGCTCGTCAACTGGCTGGCGAACAACAATGTCGATCAATCTATTCTCTTCCCTAAATTGCCCGACGGATGTGCCAGTCAGAATAGTATTTGCTGCACGCATCACTGTTTGAGATGTAATGCCAAGCGCGCGCAGTTTGTCTTGATCCATGTCGATACGCACTACTTTTACCGACTCGTTCCAATTATCGTTGACACCAATCGCGTTGGGGTTGGCGCGCATCACCGCCTTGACGCGATCGGCCACTTCACGCACCTTGGCTACATCCGATCCCGTAACACGGAACTGAACCGGATACGGCACTGGTGGGCCATTCGGTAAAAGTTTGACGCGGCCACGAACCTCGGGAAAATCCTCCTTAAACGCCTGCGTGATTTTTAGACGCAAAGATTCGCGCGCTTTCAAATCTTTTGGCAGCACCACAATTTGTGTCACGTTCGTTTGCGGAAAAATCTGATCCAAAGGCAAGTAAAACCGCGGACTACCCGTACCAACATAACTGGTCACACTTTCGACACCCTGCTGCTTTTGAATGAAGGCTTCAAACTTCTTCGCTTGCGCTTCTGTCGCCGCAAAAGAAGATCCCTCCGGCAACCATAATTCCACCATTAACTCTGGACGACTCGAATCTGGGAAGAATTGTTGTTCAATAAATTTAAAGCCAAATACACCAAGACCAAAAACCGTCAAAGTAATCGCTATGGTCGTCTTACGCCAAGTTACACACCAATTTACCAGCGCGCGGAAACGAGTATAAAACGGCGTGTCAAATAATTCATGATGTCCATCCGCCCCGGCATGCGGCTTCACTTTCAACAAGAGATAGCCGAGGTAAGGCGTGAATAATACGGCGGCTAACCACGAAATCAACAAAGCCAAGGCATTCACAGAGAACATAGAAAACGTGTATTCACCGGCGGCAGACTCTGCTAGACCAATAGGCAAAAAGCCCGCAGCAGTAATCAATGTACCAGTCAACATAGGCATTGCCGTTGATGTGTAAGCATAAGTTGCCGCATCAAAGCGCGAAAAGCCTTCTTCCATTTTCCTAACCATCATCTCGACGGCAATAATCGCATCATCGACCAACAAGCCCAATGCAATAATTAGAGCCCCCAGCGATATCTTGTGCAGGTCGATATTCAACATGCGCATAAATAAAAAGGTTACCGCTAACACCAGCGGTATCGTCAAACCAACGACCAAACCAGGCCATATATCAAGGCGCCAGGGTTTGGTATGCAAACCCAAAGACAAGAAGCTAACCGCTAGAACGATCACCACCGCCTCTATCAATGTATTGACGAATTCACCTACGGATGAAGCAACGATTTTGGGCTGATCAGATACGCGATCTAACTGTATGCCAACAGGTAACTGCGACTTAATTGTGGTCACTTCAGTTTGTAAATGTTTACCAAGCTCGATAATATTGCCGCCCTTTTCCATCGAAATACCTAAACCAATGACTTCCTTGCCATTGAAGCGCATTTTATCGACTGGTGGATTTTTGTACTCACGTTTAATAGCAGCAAAATCACCCAGTCGAAAGGTCGTTCCGTTGGCACGCAACTGTAAATTTTCAAGATCTTTAACTGTCACCAAAGCACCTGAAATACGCACTTGCAAATTGCTGGCTGATGTCGTGAGCACCCCAGTGCCTTCTATAGAATTTTGTGAGTTAATTTGCGCAATTACAGTTTCAAATGGAACACCTAGTTGCGAAAACTTTTTCTGCGAAAATTCAATATTAATTTTCTCTTCTTGCACGCCAAACATTTCGACTTTAGCGACTTTAGGAATACGCAAAAATTGTTGGCGCACAAAATCTGCATATTCACGCATTTCTTCATAGGTAAAACCATCAGCAGAAATCGCAAAAATAGAGCCATAGGTATCACCGAATTCATCATTAAAAAAGGGACCGACCACACCTGCTGGCAATGTGCCCTTTATGTCACCGATTTTCTTACGAACTTGATACCAAGTTTGCGCAGTCTCTTTGGGCGGCGTTGATTCACGCAACTGCAAGATAATCAGCGTTTCACCTGGCTTGGAGTAGCTACGAATTTTGTCGACGTACGGCGCTTCCTGTAACTTTTTCTCAAGTTTATCCGTCACCTGCTCTGCCATTTGCAGTGCCGTGGCACCTGGCCACACCGCACGAACTACCATCGCTCTAAAAGTAAATGGTGGGTCTTCGTCTTGTCCTAAGCGCCCAAAACTAAAAATACCACCCAACAACAGAGCGACCATTAAATAGCGCGTTAAAGGAATATGCTCAAGTGCCCAGCGGGATAAATTGAATACCCCGGATATGATCTCAGGCTTATCGCCCGGAGATTGCTGATTTGTTTGACTCATTTAGCAGCTCCACTTGCGTTCGCCACCACCGCAGCATTACCAGCATCAGAAGCCGCTTCGACACCGAGGATTTTGACTTTTTGACCGTTTTTAAGCAGATTCACACCAGCAGTTACCACCATCTGGCCAGCGCTAACACCACTGGCAATCAACACATCTTCACCAGCAGTACCGCCCAATTGCACAGGCATTAACTTCACAGCACCAGCTTCTACCACCCACACCGAATTAACATTTTTTTCTTGAAGCAAAGCAGTCAAAGGCAAACGTATCATCGCTTGCGGATTTTTCATCCCAAACGACACCGTTGCCGTCATGCCTAAGCGCACATCCTTTACTTCAGGAGCTAAGGCAACTTTCGCTGTAAAAGTACGAGTCACGGGATCGGCTATCGGTGACAACTCACGCAATTTGGCAACAATTACTTCACCTTGATTTGCCCACATACGCACTTTGACATCCGACATGTGACGTATGCTGTTGACCTTATCTTCAGGAATACCCACTACGACATCAAGTTCTCCTGTTTTGGCAACCCGTACGACTGGTGAACCAGCGGCAACCACTTGTCCAACTTCGGCATCGATTCCTGTCACAACACCATCTACATCAGCCACTAAGCTAGCGTAAGATGCCTGATTAGATTGATTCGAAAGTCCGGCTCTCGCTTGGTCGTAACTCGCCTGCGCCGCTCTGAAAGCCGTGTCTTTCGCATCCAACACGGCCTGAGCCACAAAATTCTTTTCACGCAATTCCTGATAACGCTTTAATTCTGCTTTTGCTAAGTCACGATTACTCTCCGCTGCACTTAATCCAGCTTTGGCTTGCGCTTGTCCTAATAACAAATCCTGCGGATCTAGTTGCATCAAAACTTGTCCACGCTTTACTACTGTGCCGACATCCACTTTGCGCGCAATGATTTTGCCTGGCACACGAAATCCCAAACGGGACTCAATACGCGGTCGTACCTCACCAGAAAATTCCGTCGTAATGTCGCTGCCTTCCATCACAGCTTGCAATGCTCGAACAGGACGAATGTCTTCTGTTTTTTCAACTTTCTTACTGCAAGCACCTAGGCTCAATATCGTCACTAGACCAAGCATTGACAACAATGTGATTAACAAACGTGATTGACTTGAGGATTTCAAGACAGCGGTGGAGACCAATGGAGAATTTGACACGGGATTTTCCTTTACTATTCCGTCACAACGCATACAGTACAGCGCTTATGCGCTGTACTCGGGAAATTTTTAAGCAACTTATTCTTTAAGCTTCTTTACAAAGCGCTCTTAAGCGACTTTTTCTAAGCGATACTAAACACTATCTAGGTAAACTCAGCGCGGACTGCAATTTAAACTTGCGGCCTGACATTTCATATTAAAAACAAGAAACCACCGAAATCAGCGCTCACGAGCACCTCCAGCAAAGACACATCAAAAGCGCATCAAAATCACATACGTTGATATGAGATTTCGAATGTCTCGCTCTTGAACCACAAAAGACAACTTTGAATTCACAAAACCAAGCACAATTAAATTACTGACTCGCGGGTAAGTAATTATAATGATGAATCTTTTAAAAGCCAATGACTTTCGAGTCATTTATTTTCAAATGCCATTATGACAATCAATCATTACGAAAATTTCCCGGTTGCGTCCTGGCTAATTCCTTCTCATCTAAGGCCTGCAGTTCGTACAACTTATGCCTTTGCACGTAGTGCGGATGACCTTGCTGACGAAGGTGATGCTAGCGACGAGCATCGCCTTACCGATTTACAAAACTACGAAAATCAATTGCATTTAATTGCGGCCGGCGGTCACAGTGACCAAGCGCTTTTTCAAGATTTGGCCGAAGTTATTCGCCGTCACCACCTCCCTATCCCCGCCTTTCTCGATTTATTGTCGGCATTCAAACAAGATATTCATACTAAACGCTACGCTGACTTTTTCAGCCTTCTAGATTATTGCCAGCGCTCTGCCAATCCGGTGGGTCGCATTATGTTGACGCTGTTTGGTGAAGATACACCGATTAATATTGCGTGTTCCGATAAAATTTGCACTGCACTGCAGTTAATCAACTTTTGGCAAGATATTGCGATCGATTGGCAAAAACAGCGCGTCTATGTTCCACAAGATGAGCTTAAGCGTTTTGGCATAAGCGAACATAGTATTGGTCAAGGGATTCAAAAAGACAAACTAGAAGCCTGGCAGCAACTCATGAAATTCCAAATCCAACGGACACGCCAAATGATGCTGGATGGCTCCCCTCTTTGCAGACGAATACCTGGTCGTTTCGGTTTTGAATTGCGCCTAGTGGTGCAAGGTGGCTTGCGAATTTTGGAAAAAATAGAGCGAGTCCATGGCGATGTATTTGATCAGCGGCCCAAAATCGGTAAAGCGGATGCATCCCTATTGATGTGGCGTGCATTGAAAATGTAAACGCCAACAAGGCGAGTGTGAGTGTAAAATGCTCAGCAGATCTTACCAAGCAGACCAAGATTACCCTATGCCTAGCCTCGAGCAGATACAACACTACCGCCAAATACAGGATGCGGCCAAGTCGACGATGGCACGACTGCCGTCTTTATTGAGCATTGACGACAGCGAACGCAGCATTGCTCAAAAAGCGCATGACTTATTGTGCCAATCTGGCTATCCCGATACTTGGTATTACGACTGTCCCGCTCTGGTACTGGCGGGAAGTCGCAGTTGCCTATCCATATCAGGCAAAGAATACCAAGCGAGCGACGAAAAAATTGGCGGGAAAAACTTAATTAGTATCGACCTAAGCCCAGCAAAAGAAGGCGTGTGGGGCGATTATTCGCGCACCTTCGCTTTTGAATTTGGTTCATTTGTTGAACAACCCAAAACCATGGAATACCGCAATGGTTTACGCTTTCTCTCTCAATTACATGAAGAAATGATGCGATGGTTAAGACCAGAAGTGAGTTTTCATCAGCTATTTCAATGGACCAATGTGCGGATTCGCGAGAGTGGATTTGTCAACTTAGATTATCGAAGCAATGTTGGGCATAGTTTGGAAAGCCAAAGGGAACTACGCCAATTCATTCAATCCCATAATCACCTACCACTCTCGGAAGTTAATTTCTTTAGTTTTGAGCCATTTGTCCGACTCAAAGGTGGTCACTGGGGATTTAAGCACGAAGATATTTTTTATTTTGATCAAGCTGGCCGATTAACCTGCCTCTAAATCAATCTCTTTCCGATTTAGCAGAGTGCACCTTCGATATCTCAACCCATCTTCAAAACAATAAAAAAGCCAGGAGTGATCTGAACCCCAATAGTTGGACACCAACTATTGGGGTTTTTTAATGACTAAAAATACAGATGAGTTCAAATACCAAGTAGTGCAAGAGTACTTAAATGGGGTGATG
>CAUPNA010000106.1:0-16046 GCA_963512475.1 uncultured Undibacterium sp. | reverse complement strand
CGCAGCAGCAACAACTATTTGTCCGTTGGTGGAACTGGTACTGGCAATACCAGACCCGTTGCACTGGAAATCGCCTTCCAGATAACACCAACCACGGCATTCCAAACTTTTTCTATCGTAACCAACACTAGGCCACGCAAAGTTTTGGCGAAACTTAAGGTCATGTCCTCAATACTATTTAGAAAAAAATCTTTGGTATCCGCTGTAATCTGCCCTGTGCTAATGCCAATTGCGACGAACTCCGATTGCTTCGCAATGGCTTCTATCTGGCGTTCAGAGAAACCACGAAAAGTAGAAACATCCGCATTCAGCACGCCGGTCGCAGCCGCTTTCATATCCTGCATCAATTGATTCACATCGAATGCCATCTTCTTGCTCCTTCAAAAAATACGGGTCTATTTTTAGAATACAAAATCAGCGTTGTAAGAAATTCTCGTAAGTGATCGCTTGATCAAAATAGATGCTTGCTTGCCCTTTAAACGCAATTACCTCATATGCAGTAATGCCTTGTTTCTGATCGGTATCACGCATTTTACTTAGCGTCACCGAAATTTGTCTAATGGCGTGGGCACTGGGTGGTGTCGCATCATCGTCGCTCAAAACAGCGGTGCCGCGTTTCTCCAAAAATTGATTGATACTATCGGTCACTTTATTTTTCGGCAGTGGTCGCGCGCCTGCAGCGAGCGCCAAGGCATCTAATCTGCCGATCAAATTCGCATAGCGATCAGCGCGTGTTGCAAAGTTCTGCGCTTTAGTACCCGATGATATGGCCGCGAATAAAGTCATCGCGTCGATACTACTGCTGTTCAAGCCCTCCACCACATTTTTATCGTAAGCCGGTGCCAATTGCGTCGCGCAGCCAACTAAAAATAGCACTTGCAGCAACAAGATATTTTGCCAAAACCGAAGAGCGCGTCGCATCATGTCTCCTTTTTCATCTTAAAACCAAAGGATGAAAGAAAATATTTCAAATTAAATTTATCTATTAACTATACACCTAATCACGACACAGTCCGATGTTGGCGTAACAGATGTATTGCAAGCGCGGCCAACACAAAGCCCATGAAATATCGCTGTACTGCTAGCCACTTCTTATTAGCGGCAAACCACGCAGCCATGCTACTCGCGGAAAACATAATGATGAGGTTCATACTGCCTGCAATAAACGTCTGTATCCCGCCCAACAAAAAGCTTTGAAACAATACAGAGCCTCCGTCAGGCTGTATGAATTGCGGTAAGACCGACATATAAAACACCGCGACCTTAGGATTTAATGCATTGGTTAAAAAGCCCATCATGAATAGTTTCTTTGGCGTTTCATCGGGCATACTTTGCGGATCAAGTGGTGAGCGCGCACCGGGACGCACCGCCTGCCATGCCAGCCACAACAAATACAGCGCGCCAAGATATTTCAACATGTCATAGCCCATAGGAATCGCCATAAACAAGGCAGTCAATCCTATTGCGGCAGAACACACATGTACTGCAAAGCCGCACACCACGCCCAACCATGAAATAAAACCTGCGCGCGTGCCCTGACAAATCGAGCGTGAAATTAAATAGATCATATTGGGACCTGGCGTAATCGCCATCAAGAGAGAAGCGCCCGCAAAGATCCAGATTGCCTGATGTGAAATCATTATTTACCAAGTAAAAACAAAAAAATAGGTGCAGCGCAGTAAGGTAACTAGACTAACTCGATACTTCTGGCTTCGCTTTCACTATTACTTACCCAGAATGTTTTGCCAAACGAATCCAAAACATCGTACGTACGCCTTCTTCCGATACAAAACCAATTTGCCCCTGCATTTTCTCAATCAAGACTTTAGAAATATGCAGCCCGAGACCTGCACCTTCTTTCTGACGCACCGCTGCATGACTGGCCTGCGCGAATTTTCCAAATATTCGTGAATGAAATACGGCAGGTATACCAGCACCATGATCTTCAACTTGAATTTGGTAGTGATCATGATCAGGCAAAATGCGGATCGTTACAAAACCACCTATCGGCGAGAATTTGGCGGCATTCGACAATAGATTCGCCATTACCTGCATCAATCGATCGACGTCTCCCCACACCATAGCAATTTTCAAATCGGTGTGCAGTTCAAATCTGACTTGATGCATCTGCGCGTAAGCAGTATTTGCATCCATTGCTTGTTGTGCCAATTGGCACAGATCAAGCGATTGCAAGGACATCGTCATCTGCCCTTTTGCCAGTTTTTCGAGATCAAGAATATCGTTGACCAGAATACTCAAACGTTGACTATTCCGATTGGCAATCTTCACCAAATTCAAGGCTTTTTCTGGTAACTCACCCGCCACACCAGATTCCAATAGCCCCATAGAACCGCGAATAGATGTCAGAGGGGTACGCAGCTCGTGGCTGACGATAGAAATAAATTCGGACTTCAAATGGTCCACTCGTTTTTGCTCGCGCAAATCAAGCACAAAGCCGACCCATTCATCTTCACTTTGTTCCAGGCGAGAAACGCCCAGCATGACCGGTATCGGTCTGGCGTCACCTGCAATGATTTCCGTTTCGAATGGCGCTACTGTATCGCTCTGCGCCAGACTCGCAACTGCCAAACGTTGCTTGCTACTTTCGCTTTGTGTACTGAGCGTAAACCAGTTCACACCATTTCCCTTCATCGGCATCGCGCCCAAGGCATCGCGCCGTAAATCCAGCATCTGCAATAGCACATCATTTGCGTCTATCATGCGACCCGTACTATCGCATTCCATCATTCCTATCAAACTAGAATTCATCAAACGTCGCAGTCGCATTTCGTTGACCTGCAATGCCTGATAGTTCCTCAGTATTTCATCCTCCAACTGCTTATTCTTTTCTGCCGCCAACGCCTGCTCGGTAATGTCGGTGATAAAGCCGTGCCAAAGTACGCTGCCATCGCTTAATTTCTCTGGCTGCGCTTGACCTTGCCGCCATCGAAGCCCTTGCTCCGGCAAAATGACCCTATACTGACAGCGCCATGGCTGTAAACTAGTTGCAGATTGTTGTATTGAATCTGATACCTTGGCTTGATCATCTGGATGCAAGCGGGAAAAAACCAGGGAAGCATTTTGCATTACTTGCTCTGGAGTCACTTCATAAATCTGCTTTATTCCTTCACTGGCATAAGGAAAACAAGCATTGCCATCGGGCGTCAATTGAAACTGATAAATAGCGCCCGGTACTTGCTCAGACAAACGAGCAAACAAAGCATACGCGTCTTTCAATTGTGCTTCCGTTTGCTTTTGCTGTAACGAAAAACGATCAATACAAATCAAAACAAAACCAAAACTAAGAAAAACAGCGAACACATAGAAGACCAAAAATGCGAGGTCATTAATTGGGTTTGCGCCAAATGGTGCTGTCGCCGGATTGGTATCCAATACCGCATAGTAGAAACTACGAAACAGCAAAAAACCACCGCAGAAAAAATAAATAGCAGCTAAAAAACGGACGCTAAATAAGTGTTTATCTACACTGGTGAATAATAAATGTGCGCTTTTTAAGATGACAATAGCCACCAATAAGGAAATCCACACATTGCGTGCAGCAAAATCTAATTGGAAAATCGTGTAGTAAGTTGTGAAACAGGCCTCAATCAAAGGCAAACTCAAATAAAACCAAGGCTTAATTGTTTGTCCGTTGAATTCTGCCAGTATGAAAAGATACCAAACGTAAGAAGACAGCAGCAGTGCCTGCCCGACTACGATAGACACTACATCCGGGATTACACCTCGAAATACGCCCAATACTGCCCAAGCCAATGCCTGCAATAAGGTCGCGTTTGCCCAGCGCGACAATCCTTTTACTTGTCCCAACGAGGCACGGGATACTACAAACAAAGCGATACCAATCAACAAGCTACCAAAAGTAATGATGAAGACGATCGTCCTTGCGTCGAGATTCATGCTAAGCAGAGCTCCTTCTGGAGATTTTGTAAAACATTAATTATATTGACGCAGAAACCGGCATGTACCACTGACTCAGCTAGACTGATCAATGCGAATACTCAAAGCGACTATTCAAAGCAATTATTCAAAGCAACTACTCAAAACGATCAACGGACAAACTTAATTCCGTCGACCGTCACTTTATTTTAGTGAAGCCAACAATTCTTGAATCTTAGGCTCTGGTTTCCAATAACCAGGCCCTTTCATGACTTTGCCGCGTTCGTCATAAATTGGTAATCCATCTGCGCCGAGTTTAGAAAAATTCGACTGCATAATGATGGATAAAACCTGATCCAAAGGCAAACCAAATTTCGCCATCTCCGATGCACAGTACACCTGAATGTCGCCGAGTAAATCCGCCAGCATCGTTAAAACTTTAAGTGGATCTTCACCTGCATTTTGTGCCGCGATGATCTCATCGATCTCATGCACCTCTTCCATCAAAATATCTTTAAATGCTGCCATCCGATCTGACGCTGGTACACCGACATCCAAGCTCGGACTTGCGTTCACAGGTAACTTATAGATGCCATTAAATTTTTTTATATCTTGCGAAAATTCACTCATCGTATTCTCTCCATTCGATTTCTTTCATTTAGGTCTTCATAAAAATTGCAGAACTTATTCATTGGCGCGCTCAGTTTTTAGCTAGTATGACGCCGTCCACTTTGCCGATGAAGAACAAACAGGATTTGAGGGCGATCAGGCGCTATGCAATTGATCTGATCTTAATGAGTCAGATGAGCCAGACAAAGCAAGACTAGCCATTCTCAACATAGCGGCGACTTCTTCGCGATTGCTCGGTTTGCTTAGACAGGCATCAAAACCCGTCTGCAAATACGAGGCACAACTTTGTGCATCGTCATTACCTGAGTAGGCGATAATAAAACTGGGTGTTTGTGCATATTGCGTCTGATATTGGCGGATACCCCGTAAGGCTTCGATACCACCCATAATGGGCATATCAAGATCCATGATAATGATGTCTGGACGCTGCAACATCACCTTTTCCAGCGCCATGCGACCGTTAATTGCCGACTCCAAGGTATAGCTATCCTCAGGAATATATTCGCCCATCACCATTTGATTAAAATCATCGTCGTCCACCAGTAGCAAGGAATATTTCACGCTACTTGCTGTAGCTAGGCATCCTGTCACATGCGAGCCTATTGGAGCTAACGCATTGCTAAGGTGCGCTGCTTGTGCTGCCTGTGCTGCTTGCGCTGCCTGTGATGGCTGACTACGATTCAAAGACAAGCACAAGGTAGTACCTTCAGTCTCTGAGGACTGCATCGCTAAACTACCGCCCTGCACCGTCGCCAGCAAATGTGAGGAGTAAGTCCCTAACCCCGTACCGCCAATTTTACCGGAGGTCGCGTACTTGGCGAAAAAATGTTCGCGCAGTTCGACCGGCACCGTCCCCTGATTATGGATACGTAACTGCACCACCACATCATCGACCAAGCTGATATCGACGGCACTATGCTCAGGTGCAGCCTCCACGGCATTTTTGATTAAATTGCCAAGGATGGAGTAACACAAAGAATCGTCGGCGTCGACATACACAGATGCCACCTCTGGCAATTGTATGCTGACAAATTTAGACATTGCCTGCGCTCGCAATCCGACTGTGACAACGTTTGCGATCGCCAATAAATCTACAGCAGCTGGTCGGAACACATAGCTACCGCTCTCCATACGGAATAAATCTAAGGATAAATTCACCATGCTGATCGCCCGATTCGAGGCATTCTCTATCATGCCAAGAATCTCCTCTTCCTGCGCAGACAAGGTGCGTCCTGCGCGAAATAGTGAAGGGGCGGCAGCGATGCTAACCAAGGGTGTTTTCAGATCATGTCGGGCGATTCGCTCTACGTCTTCTAAGGTACGTAATGCTTGTTGCAAGGCCTGATTTTTTTCATCCAACTCATGCGTTCTCTGCTCTACACGTTGTTCCAGCAAGCGTTCAGATTCTTGCACCTTGCTCAACATCACACCGAGCTCATTGTTCAATGTCCGAAGCTGCTGATTCTGCTCACACAAGGTGCGTTCATGTTCGTAAGCCAAGAAGGCTGACTTCACCGTCAAGATAATATCGTCGTGATTAAATGGCTTTTCTAAAAATCGATACAGGTTGGCCTGATTAATCACTTTTTTGACGCCGTCAAAATCGCTTTGACCGGTCAACATAATCGTGATGGTTTTCGGACTGCGATGGTGCAATTCAATTAGTAGCTCATCGCCACGCATTCCCGGCATGATGAAATCCGAGATGACAATACTCAGATGTTGTCCTTGTTGTTCGAGGTCTTCCAACAGTTCTAACGCTTCGGCACCACTTTCTGCGATTTCTATCAACAGGTCACGACCCATTGCATGCGTCAGCAAAGTACGCAAAGCGACTAAGACTGTGGTGTCATCATCGACACATAAAATGATTCCGCTATCGATCATAAGCTGCGCTAAGTGTAGTCTAGAAAAAACACAAAAACATAAAGACGGTGAATGCGCCGCCCTATCGATTTGATATATTGCTATGCCATTCTGAAATACTGCCGGATGCCTAGAACCTGATTACCACCCGATCAAGTATTCCTGAATTTTCTAATGATCGCAAGCAGGCACGCACAGATTATGTGCAAATTTAATCAGAATCGCCCATCGCACCATCATTGAAACGGATAGCCATTGCTAATTGACCACATTCCTCACGCAGCATAGTGCGACAATGCTACTATGCAAACACATTTCTTCCGGCCTTGAACAAACCAGCGATGCCTATTCTTCCAGCACTCACTGTCGTCATCAGCACGGCACTCTTGGTGTTATATCAAAGCATGTCGATTGCGCATGCTGCAACGTCAACGTCAACTTCAACTACAACTACAACAACCCGCTCAAACACCTCGGCTGCAGGCGCCAACATTGAATTAAAGAATGTCGACAAAACCCTGTTGACCAATAAAGATTTCTCCTTCGCCCAACATTATTTCGAGCGCATCGGGACTGAAGATTCTTTGCCTATGAATATCGTGACCGCGCTGGCACAAGATGCACAAGGCCTGATTTGGATAGGCACGCAAGGTGGGCTGGTGCGTTACGATGGTTATCATTTTGAAAAATTTGTACACAACCCACGCAATCCGAATTCGATTTCGGGCGATTACATTAAGAGCCTGTGGGCGGCGCCTGACGGGCGTGTTTGGGTCGGTAGTCTGAGTAGTGGCATCTCCATTTTCGATCCAGACACAGGAAAGTTTTCTGCCTTACGTTACGGTGCGCAAGGCGATAAAACATTGGAAATAGGGTCTATACAGAGCATCAAGGGCGATACGCGTGGTGGTGTATGGATCGTCGGTTCAGACCAAGGCCTCTTGTATTTAAGCCCAGACCGCAAACAAGCTACTTCGTACCGGCATCGTGCCGACGACCCACTCAGTCTATTTGACGACAAGGTGCGCAGCATTTATCTCGATCAGCAAGAGACGCTTTGGATAGGCATGAGCAATGGTTTGCAGCGCTTGAAAAAAAATAGCCCGCATTTCGAACTGGTCGCGACTGATCCCAAACAAGCCGATTCCTTAATTGGTCATGAAATCCGCAGCATCTTTCAAGCACAAGACGGCAAAATCTGGCTAGGTTTCGCAAAAAATGGGGCTGCTTGGATAGACCCAAATAGCAAGCAATTGCATAGAGTAAAACTAGACAATTTAGGACTCAA
This sequence comes from uncultured Undibacterium sp., assembly GCA_963512475.1. Classification (GTDB taxonomy): domain Bacteria; phylum Pseudomonadota; class Gammaproteobacteria; order Burkholderiales; family Burkholderiaceae_D; genus Undibacterium. The sequence continues at coordinate 8,365 of CAUPNA010000106.1, read as the reverse complement.
CAGCCTCGGTGACAGTGTCATTGACATCATCACCCAAGTACGCCCCGAAGAAATCTGGCTCTCGCGTTACGGCTACGGCATCTATGTCTTGGACGCAAGTAGCGGTGAGCTGATACACAGGATACGCAACGATGCCGCCGTGTCTGGCAGCTTGGCATTCGATCAAATTGGCGCTATGTTATTTGACCGCTCCGGTATGTTATGGGTGGGCTCCTGGGGTGGCGGACTGCAACGTTATAGCAATCATCAAGAAGCTGTGCGTATGCTGCGCTACAGCCCGAACCGCAACACTGGACTGACGCGCTCCAACATTCGTAGCATGTTAGAAACCAGTGACGGCAAAATTTTAATCGGCTCTGACGGCAATGGCATCGATATTTTTGATCGTAAATTAGGCTTGGTTGGTGGATATCGCGCCGACATTGACAGACCCGACAAAACCATCGCCACCGCTGTATTAGCGTTAACGCAAACAGCCGATCAAAGTATCTGGGCTGGTACGCGACAATCCGGCTTACAAAAGCTAGCAGTGGGCAAAAAAGATTGGCAAACTTATTCTATGGAGCATGGTCTACCCAGCAATCAAATCCGCAGTATTCACAACAGCAAGAATGATGACTTATGGGTAGGCACGACCTTGGGCGTCGCGCTGTGGAAAGCAGATCAACAAAAATTTACTAGCTTCACCGAATTTTCCGGCGTAGCGATGAATAGTTATGTAACCTCATTCGCCGAGGATCAGCAGGCGCGTGTTTGGATAGGTAGTGAATCTGGTTTATGGGTGTATCAACCCGGCAGCAAGCATTTGCAGCAAATAACGCACGATCCCATGTTGCGAGATAGCCTAAGTTCTAATGAGGTTAATGGCTTGTTGATCGATCGTCAGGGACAATTATGGGTCGATACCGCACAAGGTTTTGATAGACTATTAAGTTGGGATGGTAAGACTGCCAAATTTGAACATATCAGCGATCAAATCGGCCGCCCCGGGCTCTATTTTGGTGCTAATTTATTGGAAGACAAACTCGGGCGCATCTGGACACAATGGTTTGTATATGACCCCAAAACCAAGCGCTTAAACGATTTATCTAAATCCAACGGGGTTGATATAGGCACCGCATGGGTAGGCTCTTATTTGCGCACGCGCGATGGCTTATTTCTGTATGGGGGCACGCAAGGGGTCGCGGTGATACGCCCCGAATTATTTCACTCTTGGTCGTATCAACCGCCAGTGGTCGCTACCGGAATTAAGATAAATGGTATCGACCAGGCTATGGGCATACTCCAGCATGGCCTACAACTGCATCCTGAGCAACGTCATTTTGAAATTGAAGTGACCGCCCTTGACTACTTATCACCACAAAAAAACCGTTACGCGTATCGCCTGCTTGGCTACCAAAATGATTGGATAGAAACCGATGCCTCGCACAGAAACATCAGTTACGGCAATCTATGGCCTGGCGACTACACCTTGCAAGTTAAGGGTAGCAACCGACAAGGCGATTGGAGTCCATCGCAGTTGTCGGTGACAATCAAAGTACTTCCTGCTTTTTGGCAAACCTCCTGGTTCATCGCGCTCTGCGTATTATTGACGGGTAGTTTGATCTACACATCGTATCGTTGGCGTTTAGCACGTGTGAAAGAAGAGAAACGTAATTTACAAAAATTAGTCTCCGCGCGAACTGAAGATATTTTGCAATTAGCCGAAGCCGGCCAAGGATTAACCGCGAGCCTGGATACCGAACAAACCTTTGAAAAAATTCATAAGCAAGTTTCTGCTCGCCTCGATGCGCATGTATTTGGTATCGCCTTTTGCGAGAATAGCGACCAGCCCGACGCATTGATAGAACTAGATTATCTGGTCGAAGACGGCGCCCGTCAGCCCCCAATCCAATATACGCTAAACGAACAACACACACCCGCAGTCTGGTGTGTGCGTCAAAAGCGCGAGCTTGTTACAGCTAAGCTCGAAGAATTACTACAATTCATAGGCAGTATACCTTCTCCAAAATATGGGCAGCTTATGGAATCGATCATCTACCTGCCGCTGTTCGTCGAAGCAAAAGTTATCGGTTGTATGACGGTACAAAGTCCACGTCAGCAAGCCTATAGCCAGGATCAATTAGAGTTCTTACGCGCCTTAGCAAGCTACGTCGCAATCGCCGTTGCTAATTCTCAATCACACCGCCATTTATTAGACGCACAACGACAATTAGCACAACAAGAAAAAATGGCCTCACTAGGGCAATTAGTCGCAAATGTGGCGCACGAAATTAATACGCCCATAGGCGCGATCAAATCGAGCGGCAATAATATTTCTACCGCGCTCGACATGGCGATGCACGAGCTGGCTGATTTGATGTCGATACTGGATAAGGACGCACGAGAATTATTCATGGTATTAATCGCGCAAGTCAAAGCACCACAGCATCTGTTCAATACCCGAGACGAACGGCAATTGATCGCTAACACCGCCGATGCATTAAACCATTTAGGACTAAGCGACACACGCAGCAAAGCCAAGGTCATGGTGCAATTACGCGCGCAACAGCAGCTAGAACAATTCCTGCCGCTACTCGAACATCCAGAATCGGATCGCATACTACAAGCCGCCAGCTCCATCGCCGCCATCGTACACAGTGCAGAAAATATTCAAGTCGCAGTGGACCGCGTCGCAAAAATTGTGTTCGCATTTAAGTCGTTCAGCCGCATCGGCAATCACAGCGAAAAGACACTGGCCAATCTGCGCGACGGCATGGAAACCGTGCTCACGCTCTACCAAAACAAAATCAACCAAGGCACAGAACTGATCTGCCAATTCGAAGAAATACCATCGTTGCTATGCTGGCCGGATGAGCTGGTACAAGTCTGGGTGAATCTAATCCATAACGCCCTACAAGCCATGAATTACCAAGGCCGATTGACGATACGCATACAAAAAATTGACAACAACGCCGTCGTCAGCGTCAGCGATACCGGCGCGGGGATACCCGAGGCGATACGTTCGAAAATTTTTGACGTCTTCTTCACCACCAAGCCAGTCGGCGAAGGCAGCGGTCTCGGTTTGGACATCGTTAAGAAAATTATCAACAAACATAGAGGCAATATCAGCTTTGAGAGTGAAACTGGCAAAGGTACGACGTTTATTGTTAGTTTGCCGTATGAAACTAGTGTGTAGAGAAAAATTTCAAAAGATAGTCCCAAAAAAATGGGTAATCTAGACCAACCGATATGGACATCTCAGGTATAAGTTAAAATCTTGCCTATTTACTTTTTGCCGGCATTCCATCTCACACACATTGCACCTCATGTCTCAATTCGACCATCTAGCACCTGAAGATTTTCCGTTTCTGTACGCGCTTGCGCTGTTCGACGCGCCTTTAAGTCAGGCTGCGATGCTGGAGCTCTTGCTGATGCGTAGAGAGTCGATTGGCAAAGCAGGCGAAATCCCCGATGTCTTGACTGTGAGAGACTATTTGGCGCGTCTGCATGAACAGCATATGGTGGTGCCAATTAGCGGTAAGGGTTATGCCTTAGCAGAGGATTTACAGATGTCGGTTTTGCTGCATTTGAAGCAGAACGCGGACATGGCGACTTGGGTTAGTAGCATCCGCCAGCTTTTGGCGAAAAGAAAAGAATACGATAACTGGAAGGCGAAAAATGCCGCCTTTTGTCGGCGTGAACTACTGTTTTCTTTATTCATTAACGATGTTGAAGGCATGTCCTATTGGCGCGATGAATTTTATGCAGCCAAAAGCGACGATCCAACCACCTTAGGCGAAGTGTTATTTCGCAGTGCAAAAGGCGAGGAAATTGTTTCTGGTTTTTCAAAACTCGCCCAAGCCTCATTACTTTCCGATTTGCTCTTTCACGCTAACTGGTACGTCAGCGACACGCAGCGCGCGTATGAATACACGCGCCAGCACTTAGCCGGGTTGGGCAGTTACACAGACTTGGTTTTTGAACAGTTCGCTTGGCAATGTTTGTTGCGCGGTGAATTTGCCACCTTGGAAGCGATAGAAGTCTTATGCCCAGAACAGGATAAAACAAGCTATCAATTTATTCTGGCGATCAAAAAGAATGACTACTCGCAAGCCTTATCTTTGAGCGAGCAGTTGGTCAAAGAAATTAAAATAAAAACAGGCAAGCGCAAAATTCACCTGAGTGATGTGCTCGGGCTCCTATACGCCACTAGTTTACTTTCCAGCGGCACCTTAGAGCATAGAAAGAAATTTAAAGAGCATGTCGACGAAGGCATTAAGCAAAATGATGGCTTTACCTATTATTTACTAGAGGCGCTCAGCAACCATCTGGCGCAGGGAGTCGCGCTTAATCACAAGCGTTATGTTTTACAAAGGCCACTTAGCGTAGAAACTCTGTTTGAAGGACTCGCCTTGATTTGGGAAGGTGAACCAGCACGCGAAGATGCACATCAGCGCTTACAAGCGGCATTCAAGCTCTATCAGCAACACGGTTATGACTGGCTAGCGGCGGAAACCGACGCGCTACTGGTCGCACAATATGGCAACACCACACGCATGCCTAATTGGTTAGTCGAAAAAAATAGGCAAGCATTACTTCATGCATTCAAAAAAGAAGAAGGCTGGCAACGCGCTCTGCAAGCCTTGTCGAATCTAAATGTAGCTGAGCCCGGCGATCACAAGAAAACCATCGCCGATACGCGTTTAGCCTGGATGCTCACGCTACTACGTGACGATGCTCAGTTAGAACCGCGCGAGCAAAAGGCCAGCGCCAAAGGCGTGTGGGGCAAAGGCCGCCCTGTGGCATTAAAACGCTTGTTGGAAGAAGAGGAAGCGCTGTCCTATTTGAGCGAGCAAGATAAAAAAATCGCGAGCTGCATACGCAAAACTTACGGTGGCTATTACGGCGGCAGCGAATATATGCTGGATGTTGAACGCGCCTTGCCGCTATTACTCAATCATCCGCATATCTATTGGAACGATGCGCCAGACACTCGCGTGGAGATCACCAAAGGCGAAATCAGCTTGCTACTGAAAGAAAAAAATCAGCAAATCAGTCTGCAATTGGAACCCACGCTTCAACAAGACCAAGCCTATCTGATTCGCAAAGAGACACCAACCCGACTGCAGCTATTTAGCTCCAGTCCAGAGATCAAACAAATCGCGGGTATTTTAGGCACAGGCTTGACCGTGCCGAGTGCCGCCAAAGCGCAACTGGTAGATGTGATCGCCGCGATTGCACCACATCTCTCCATCCATTCCGATCTGCCAGAATTGGCGCAGCACATGCACACGGTAGCGGCTGACTCAACTCTATTTGCGCATCTGCTACCTTTGAAACAAGGTTTGCGTGTGCAGATTCTGGTGCGTCCTTTAGCTGAATCTGGCTGGTTCACGCCCGGCAAAGGGGCTGCCCACGTACTCGGCGAACACGAAGGCAAACCCGTGCAAGCCAGCCGTGATCTCGCACAAGAAAAAAACGCTTTACAAATCTTACTGAAAACTTGCCCCGCCTTCTCTGAAGCCGAAGAAAACAATAATGAATGGCAATGGCAGGAACCTGAACAATGCCTTGAATTGCTAACGCAGCTAAAAGCGATACCTGAAGCACAATTGCAATTAGTCTGGCCTGAGGGCGAACGCTTCCGCCTTCAAGGTCAGCGTGGTCTGGGCAACCTGCGCCTCTCGATCAAGAAACAAGGTGAATGGTTTATCGCTGGTGGTGAAATTAGCCTAGATGACGGTAGGATTTTAGCGTTGCGTGAATTGCTGCAGATGGCTGCGACCAGCAAAGGTCGATTCCTAAAATTAGGTGACAATGAATTTCTCGCCCTGACCGACTCTTTCCGCAAACGGCTGGACGAACTGCGCCTGTTTGGCGAATTGAGTGGTAAAGATGGCATACGACTCAATCCTTTAGCCGCCGCCGCGATGGCAGAACTAGCAGCGGAGGCCGGTGAATTAAAAGCCGACCAAGCGTGGCGCGAGCAAGTGAGCAAACTTGACGCACTGGCGCAATTTACACCGCAAGTACCATCGACCTTACAAGCACAACTGCGCGATTATCAATTGGAAGGTTTTCAGTGGCTGGCACGCTTAGCGCATTGGGGCGTGGGAGCCTGTCTCGCCGATGACATGGGTTTGGGCAAGACAGTACAGACCTTAGCGCTCTTGATTGACCGCGCACCACATGGCTCAGCCTTGGTGATTGCGCCGATCTCGGTCGCAATGAACTGGCAATCCGAGGTCGCCCGTTTTGCGCCGACCTTGCGCGTACGCGCCTATCAGCAGCAACGTTCTTTAGAAAACTTAGGCGCTTTCGATATCGTCATCGCCAGTTACGGCATGTTGCAGCAAGATGCCACTGCATTTGCCAATGTGCATTGGCATAGCGTGGTCTTAGATGAGGCGCAGGTTATCAAAAACGCCGCCACCAAACGCAGTCAGGCAGCAATGGCATTGCAAGCCGATTTCAAAATGATCGCCAGCGGCACGCCGATAGAAAATCATTTAGGTGAATTGTGGAATCTGTTCCGCTTTATTAATCCTGGGCTATTAGGGTCAAAAGAAAGCTTCGCTGAACGCTTTGCCTTACCGATAGAAAAAGGCGACAAAGTCGCGCGCACCAATCTCAAGAAATTAATTCAAGCCTTCATACTGCGTCGTACCAAGACACAAGTGCTCAGCGAATTACCGGCTCGCACCGAGATCAATCTACAAGTCGAGCTGAGCGATGAAGAGCGACATTTGTACGAAGCCTTACGTCAAGAAGCGCTAGACAAAATTAGTCAGGCCGATCCTAGCAAAGGGCAAGCCATGCAAGTACTGGCCGAGATCACCAAGCTACGCCGTTTCTGCTGCCATCCAAAACTGGTCATGAAAAACGCCAAAATCAGCGGGAGTAAATTAAGTGTATTGCAAAGCACGGTAGAAGAGTTATTGGAGAACCGTCACAAGGCACTGGTGTTCAGCCAATTCGTCGATCACTTAGCTTTAGTGCGCGAGTGGCTGGACGAACAAGGCATCGCTTACCAATATTTGGACGGCAGCACGCCCGCTTTAGAAAGAAAAAAACGTGTCGACGCCTTCCAAGCGGGACAAGGGGATATTTTCTTAATCAGCCTAAAAGCCGGCGGCACCGGCCTCAACCTGACCGCCGCTGATTACGTCATCCATCTAGATCCTTGGTGGAATCCGGCAGTAGAAGACCAAGCCTCCGACCGCGCCCATCGTATGGGACAACAACGTCCGGTCACCATTTATCGTCTTGTAACACAAGACACGATAGAAGAAAAAATCCTCGCCTTACATGCTGAGAAACGTGATCTGGCGGATAGTTTGTTGGATGGTGGGGATGGGGCGGCACGTTTGGATAGTGCGGCTTTGTTGAGGTTGATTCAGGATAATGGAGCGGGGTAGGTTTTGGTTTTTGGTTTATTAATGTGATTCGGGCTTTAATGTTTGAGCGTGGATTAAATTGGTAGGGTGGGTGCAACCCGCGCTGTCAGTTTTTACAATTATTTACTTCTCTCTTGCAAGCCTGTTGTTTTGTGCTCGTGATTAAGTTTTAGCAGCGCTCATCGTTTGCAGGTCGGGTGTGGCCCGACAGCCACTCACTTTTCTTGCTTCGCCAAGAAAAGTGAGCAAAAGAAGGCGACGCGGGCGTCACTGCCCTTCGGGTTCCCAATTGTGCAAGACAAAAAATGGGAAAGCCTTGAAACTCGCTTCGCTCAAACAGCAAGGCTTTCTTTTTCCATTTTCTGTATTGCGCAATTGGCAGTGCCACATGCGGGAAGATCAAAATCAAAAGCAACGACCTCCAACTACTAATCGGAAAATGAATTACCGTTGAGCTTGATTGTTTTGATGTTGGGGTTGGGGTTGTCTTTGAACTTGAACTTGAATTTGACTTTGAACTTCATCCACTTCTGACACTGCCAATTGTGCAGGACAGAAAATGGATAAAGAAAGCCTTGCTGTCTGAGCCGAAGGCGAGTTTCAAGGCTTTCCCATTTTTTGTCCTGCACAATTGGGAAGCCGAAGGCCAGTGGCAGCGTGGTCGCCTTTTTTGGGTTACCTTTTTTGGCGAAGCAAAAAAAGTAACTAGCTGTCGGGCTACCCCCGACCTGTGAACGTTAAATTTGTATGAAGGTGAATGCCAAAAACGAAAATTCAGTGCCCCGTTCGCAAGAGGCAATACAAGCAAAAACCGTGACTGAAGCGGTGAGCGGTGGATTACGCCATTGCTAACCCACCCTACAAAAATATTACGATTTACGAGTTGTGTTTTTTGTTCGCGTGATTGTTTTTTGTAAGTACTCATCGTTTGCAGGTCGGGTGTGGCCCGACAGCCACTCACTTTTCTTGCTTCGCCAAGAAAAGTG
>CAUPNA010000105.1:0-16183 GCA_963512475.1 uncultured Undibacterium sp. | reverse complement strand
GCACTTTTCGAGGCAGTTTTTACGTGAATGAGGCGAAAATAGCTAGCTATTTGCAACGAAGAACGAAAAAAATGACCGAAAATGCGCCGCCAGCGCTCAAATAGCGTCGAAGACGCGCCTAATGGAAAATCTGGGTTCAATGTTGATTTTTTCTGACCTAGCAGCTCGCCTATCAAGCCAGCTTGAACGTAGCATCCCATAGATGGGGTTCGTAGACCAAACGATGCTTACCGCTTAGCAAGAGAAAGTGTTTACCACTACAACGTGCTAACAAGGCGATATCGAGCTTTTGCGCGACCATGTGCCCCATCTGCGTGGTGCCTGAACGCGAGAGCAAAAACGGAATACCCATCTGCGCGCCTTTGATCACCATTTCTGAGGTCAAGCGGCCAGTGGTATAAAAGATTTTGTCACCGCCTGTAAGCTTGTCTAGCCACATCAAACCAGCAATCGCATCGACGGCATTGTGCCGCCCAACATCTTCGATAAAGTACAACAACTCACCGCTATCTGAAAACAAGGCGCAGCCATGTACCGAGCCTGCGCGTTTGTAGACCGATTGTTGAGTGCGTATGGTATCGACGATGCGGTACAGCACCGATTGCTTTAATTGGGCGTCCGCAGGCAATACTAAGGTATCAACTTCATCCATCAAACCGCCAAACACAGAGCCTTGACCGCAACCTGTGGTCACGACTTTTTTTGCGGTTCGCTCTTGAATATCGGCAACGCCTTTACGGGTGATTACCGCCACGGCATCGACTGACCAATCTACCTGCACCGAGATGATTTCATCCAAGCTGCGCACCAAGCGTTGATTACGCAAATAGCCGAGCACTAAGGCTTCAGGATTGGCTCCCAAAGTCATCAAGGTCACCAATTCGCGTTTGTCGATGTAGACAGTTAAAGGTCGTTCCGCCGGAATCGCAATCACTGAACTGCGCCCGTGCTCATCCATTACCTCGACCTCTTGCGTGAGGTGGATGCTGCTGGAGGACAGCTGCGGGCGGTAAGTCGTCGTCATTTATTAATATCCAATATAGTTCGGAATAATTGTCTTACTGATTTTTGACTTTAAATACTTCGCACATGCTGAATTACCCTCAACCCAACCCTCTCCCGCTCGCGGGAGAGGGAGCATTTAACTTCGCCAACACCTGACCACCGCCATAACTACCCTGCACGGGTTCCGTTCCACCCAACACTATTTTAATTGCGCAGTATTTAAATTCAGGAATTTTTCCGTACGGATCGAGTGCGGCATTGGTGAGTTTATTGATCGCAGCTTCGTAATAGCAGAACGGCACAAATACTGCGCCGCGCGGTGAACTGTCGTCGGCGCGCGCATATAAACTGACTTCGCCACGGCGTGACGTAATCGTGACGATGTCGCCGGGTTGACCGCCCATGTCTGCCAAATCAAGCGGATGCACCATTGCGACCGGATCGGGTTCAATCGCGTCCAGCACCGCGGTGCGGCGCGTCATGCTACCGGTGTGCCAGTGTTCGAGTTGACGACCTGTGATGAGCACCATAGGATAATCGGCGTCGGGACGTTCATTGGCGGGAATAATGTCTGCCGGAACAAAACGCGCACGTCCGGTTTCACGCGGAAACTCTTTGGTGAACACCACCGATTCACCGGCATCACCTTCGTGACGACAAGGATAAGTAACCGCATGTTCGCGCTCTAAACGCTCCCAAGTAATGCCGGCAATATTTGGCATGGTATGACGCATTTCGTCAAACACCGCGCCAACGTTGGGATACTGCCAATCCAATCCAAGTTGTTGCGCCATTTGCTGAATGATCCACAAGTCTTGTTTCGCTTGTCCAGGTGGATCAATCGCCTGACGTCCCATTTGTACCAAGCGATCTGTATTCGTGAAACTGCCTGTTTTTTCGGGAAAGGCGGAAGCCGGAAAGATCACGTCGGCTAAATAAGCGGTCTCGGTCAGAAAAATATCCTGCACCACCAAATGATCGAGCGCAGCTAAAGATTCGCGCGCATGATTTGCGTCAGGGTCAGACATGGCTGGGTTCTCACCCATGATGTACATACCATTGATTTCACCCCGTTTAATCGCATGCATGATTTCAACGACGGTCAAACCTGGTTGCGGATCTAACGTATCCGCTGGCAAGTTCCAAGCTTGCTCAAAACGGGCACGTGCAGTGGCGTTATCGACGCGTTGATAATCGGGGTACATCATGGGAATTAAACCCGCATCGGATGCACCCTGCACATTGTTTTGTCCGCGCAAAGGATGTAAACCGCTACCCGGTTTGCCGATTTGCCCTGTCATCAAAGCCAACGCGATTAAGCAACGCGCATTATCGGTACCGTGGACGTGTTGCGACACACCCATGCCCCACAAGATCATCGAGCCTTTGGACGTCGCGTATAAGCGTGCGACATCGCGGATGGTATCAGCATCGATACCGCAAATCGGCGCCATCAATTCCGGACTATAACCAGTAACGTTTTTTTCTAATTCTGCGTAGCCTATGGTGCGGCTATTGATGAAATCTTGATCGACCAAATTCTCATGCACAATCACATGCATCATGGCATTGAGCAAAGCGACATCGGTGTCAGGCTTAAATTGCAAATAGCGATGTGCCATGCGCGCCAGATCCGATTTGCGTGGATCCATCACCACCAGCTTCGTGCCATTTTCTATCGCGTTCTTAATCCAAGTCGCAGCAACCGGATGATTTACCGTCGGATTCGCACCAATCACAATCACGACCTCTGCTTTCGTCACATCCATCACGGGATTGGACACCGCACCGGAGCCTATGCCTTCTAGCAAAGCAGTGACCGATGAAGCGTGACACAGGCGCGTACAGTGATCAACGTTATTACTGCCAAAGCCGACTCTGACCAGCTTTTGAAACAGATAGGCTTCTTCATTACTGCCTTTGGCAGAACCAAATCCGGCGAGTGCTTTTTTACCTTTGGTATCGCGGATTTCCTTGAGTTTACCGCCCGCGAATGCCAATGCTTCTTCCCAACTGGCTTCACGGAATACCTCCATCACATGGGCCGGATCCATCACAAAGTCACCAGTTTTTTTTACTTCTGGACGACGGATTAAAGGCACCGTTAAACGATGTGGATGATGCGCGTAATCGAAACCATAACGGCCTTTCACGCACAAACGTGCATGATTCGCTGGACCATCACGACCTTCAACGAACAAGATGTGATTGTCTTTGACGTTGTAGGTGAGCTGGCAGCCGACGCCACAATAAGGGCAAACCGATTCCACTTGTTTATCCGGCACTATCAAAGCCGCATCACGTGCTGGCATCAAGGCACCGGTCGGGCAAGCTTGCACACATTCACCGCAAGCGACACAGGTCGACGCGCCCATCGCGTCATCCATATCAAACACAATTTTCGAAGCATCGCCACGGAAAGCCATACCGATTACATCATTCACTTGCTCATCACGACAGGCGCGCAGGCAGCGCGTGCATTGTATGCAGGCATCCAAGTTCACGGTGATCGCTGCGTGCGAAGCATCTTGAAGCACTGGTGCACGGTTTGCCGATGCAGCGAAGCGAGGTTTACCCACTTGTAATTTCTCTGCCCATAGATCGACTTCGTTATGGCGTGTATAGCTGGTTTCTGGCATATCCGCTAGTAATAATTCCAGCACCATTTTTTGCGCATTGATTGCACGTGTGCTGTCAGTCGCGACTTGCATACCATTCGAAGGATAACGACAACAACTTGGTGCTAGCACGCGTTCGCCACTAATCTCGACCATACAAGCACGACAATTGCCGACGCTTTCCATGCCGGGGCGATAGCATAGATGCGGAATCTCGACGCCTTCACGCTTAGCGATCTCTATCAGTAATTCATTGCTGCGCGCCGTGACTTCTTTACCATTCAAGCTGAAATTCACAGTAGGGACATCGATCTCTGCCATCTGGCTGCGGGTAATTGCATTCATAGTCTTGTCCCCTTTACTGATTCACTGGATTGAGCTCGTGCGGGAAATACCTCACCACCCACTCGACAGGATTGGGCGCGGCTTGCCCCAGACCACAAATCGAGGCATCGCGCATCACCGTGGAAAGCTCTGCCAACAAAGGCAGATCCCATTGATCTTGCGCAATTAACACTGACGCTTTAGCGGTACCCACACGACACGGTGTACATTGACCGCAAGATTCATGCTGGAAGAAATGCATCAGATTACGTGCTGCATTCACCGCTGTGTCTCGCTCCGATAAAACCACCACTGCGGCAGAACCGATGAAGCATCCATAAGGCTGCAAAGTATCAAAATCAAGCGGTATGGTATTCAAACTGGCTGGCAAAATACCGCCCGACGCACCGCCTGGCAGGTAGGCATAAAAGACTTCGCCGTCGGCCATACCGCCGCAGTATTCATCTATTAATTCTTGTATCGTAATTCCCGCTGGTGCCAGTTTCACACCCGGATTTTTGACCCGTCCAGAGACCGAAAATGAACGCAAACCTTTACGACCATTGCGTCCGTGCGCACTAAACCAAGCGCCACCTTTTTCCAAGATATCGCGTACCCAGAACAAGGTCTCAAAATTGTGTTCCAGCGTGGGGCGTCCAAACAAACCCGCTTGCGCCACATACGGCGGACGCAAGCGGGGAATGCCGCGCTTACCTTCTATCGATTCGATCATCGCGGATTCTTCACCGCAAATGTAGGCACCAGCACCGCGCCGCAGATGTATCGTCGGCATAGTGGCGATGGGAGGATTTGCGCGTAACAAAGTTAATTCTTGTTCTAAGATAGCGCGACAGGCATGGTATTCATCGCGCAGATAAATATAAATATCTGCGATACCGACCGCCCAAGCTGCGACCAGCATGCCTTCCAAAAAACGATGCGGATCGCGCTCCAGATAAAATCGATCTTTGAACGTGCCAGGCTCGCCTTCATCTATATTCACCGCCATCAAACGCGGCCCTGCTTCTGCGCCAACAATCCGCCATTTTCGTCCCGCTGGAAAGCCAGCGCCGCCAAGTCCGCGCAAACCGGAATCTTCCATGGTCCGCAAGGCGCTCTCTAATTCGCGATTGCCACTCACACATTCTTTTAACAGCGTGTAACCACCTTGCGCCTGATAGGCGGCGTAATCCATGTAAAGACCAACTTCTGCGCTTAACTGCCCGTTCTGCACCGCGGCTTCGACTTTGATGAGATCTGCCTGTGCGATGCCATGCTGCCCGACTACGACTGCGGGTGCTTGTTCGCAGCGACCTATGCAAGGTGCGGCGATAACACGGACTTCTGCACCGAGTAGAGCGGGCAATCTGTCTAATAGGCTTTGAGCACCCGCCATTTCACAAGACAAGCTGTTGCAAACCCGCACCGTCAATGCAGCGGGCATCGCTTCATTTTCTTTCACCACGTCGAAGTGATGGTAGAAAGTAGCGACCTCATATACTTCAGTTTGCGCCAGACGTAATTCTTGTGCGAGTGCTGCTAAGTGCGCTGCCGATAGCGCTTTGTAGTGATCCTGAATTTTATGTAAATGTTCGATCAGCAAATCTGCTGTGCGCGGCGCATCTCCCAACAAAGCCTGGACTTCGACCAAAGCTTGCGGATCAACGCGACGCCCTTTCGGTGCTTCGCGTTTACGTTGTTTGCTGGCACCTTGCAAGCGACTAGCCGTGTCCACATCCTTTGCTGGATGAATAGGTATCAATACTTTGCTCATCATTTCACCTGATCTTTATCATTGCGACAGCTTGAATCAATCGCAAACATTTTTTTGAGTGACCGCAAGTTTACACCAGCACTTATCTTTTACCGTAGTACAAAAATTAAAATAATTCCAAGCATTTGATGCTCTATTCAATTCTGACCTGCTGCATCAGCTCTATCAATTGCTGGCGCAACCAAACGTTTGCCGTATCGTTTTCGGCACTCGCGTGCCAATACAGATGGGCATCGATGGGTTGTGTTGCTAAGGGGAATGGGTCGATCCGGTTCATAAACTGAGCATTGGCAATTTTTCCGTATTGTTCTGGCATGGTCAGCAATAAATCGGTTTCACTCACTACGCGACAAGCTGCAAAATAATGCTGGCAACGCAGACTAATCTGGCGTCGCAAACCTTCACGATTTAATTCAAAATCCTCCAAACCCATGCCCTGACGACGCGACGACACCAATACATGACCTTGCTGCAAGTACGTCGGAAGATCGAGTAGCAGATTTTTTTTCTTAGGCATCTGCGGATGCCCTTTGCGCGATAGCACAACCAAGCGATCACGCGAAACGCGCTGTTGGCGGATATTGCCTGAAAGTGGGATCGGTACTTCTAACACCATATCAAGATTGCCGCTGCTCAGCGCAGGCTCTATCTCGCGTCTATCCACCCGCACACTAGCAATGCTAATACCCGGCGCTTGTTGCATGATTCTTTGCAATAAAGGCGGTAAAACCGTCGCCTCAAACACATCACGTAATCCCAAATTGAAATTGCGTTGCGTCTGCATAGGATTAAAACTTTGCTCAGTTTGCAAACTCGCTTCAAACAACTGCAGTCCCTGGCGCACCTGCGTAATGATGCTGCGGGTAAATGGCGTCGGTACCATGACCGCCCCCTGTCGCACAAACAAGGGGTCATCAAACATGGTGCGCAAACGTGCCAAAGCATGGCTGAGCGCTGGCTGACTAAGATGTAATGTCTGGCTGGCACGCGTGATATTGCCTTGACTATAAATGGCATCAAGAACGACAAACAAATTGAGATCGGTACGAGAGATATGCATGAAATGAATTATGTCACATTCATATTATTCATTTGAATAATTAAGCACTAGACCGTATGCTCATACAACAAAACTTGGCATTAGCACTTCATCCATTCGAAAGCGCACTATGAACTTCGCCCACTCCGACAACGCCGCTGATCTGATTGCTCGTATGCAGTCCTTCATGCAAGATCATATCGCTCCCGCCGAAAAAACCTACGCCACGCAATTGCGAGGTGGTTCGGATTGGACGCATTGGCAACAGCCACCCATCATGGAAGAACTCAAAGCCAAGGCGAGAGCAGCCGGATTGTGGAATCTGTTTTTACCTGAAGATGGCGCTCGTCTATCGAATGTCGACTATGCGCCTTTAGCAGAAATCACGGGTCGCTCCATGATCGCGCCTGAAGTCTTCAACTGCAATGCGCCCGACACTGGAAATATGGAAGTGCTGGTCAAATACGGTACAGACGAACAAAAACAACGCTGGCTCAAGCCATTGATGGCGGGTGAAATTCGTTCGGCGTTTTGTATGACCGAACCCGATGTTGCCTCCAGTGACGCCACGAACATGGCCGCCACCGCGATTTTGGAAGGTGACGAAGTGGTTCTAAATGGTCGCAAATGGTGGAGTTCTGGCATTGGCCACCCCAACTGCAAAGTGCTGATTTTTATGGGCCTCAGCGACAAGCTGGCGGATAAGCATCAACAGCATTCCATGATCTTGGTGCCACTAGACACACCGGGCGTCAAGATAGAACGCATGCTCCCCGTATTCCACACATTAGACGAACCCTATGGACATGGCGAAGTCAGCTTCACCAATGTGCGCTTGCCGCTATCGTCCATCATCGGTGGCCTAGGGCGAGGATTTGAAATCGCTCAAGGACGCTTAGGGCCAGGTCGAATTCATCATTGCATGCGTGCAATCGGCGCTGCAGAATTTGCCTTAGAACTGTTGTGTGAACGTGCCATGAGTCGCGTGGCGTTTGGCAAACCCTTAACCAAACTTGGCGGCAATGGTGACATCATTGCCAACGCACGCATGGCGATCGAACAGGCAAGACTGTTGACATTGAAAGCAGCATGGATGATGGATACGGTCGGTGTCAAAGGGGCGATGAGCGAAATTTCGCAAATCAAAGTCATTGCACCGAATGTCGCCACGCAAGTTATCGATGCGGCGATGCAAATGCATGGCGGTGCAGGCCTATCCGACGATTTTCCACTGACCGCTTTGTACGCTTACGCGCGCGTGCTGCGCATCGCAGATGGTCCGGATGAAGTACATCGCGGCTTGATCGCCAAACTTGAATTAAAAAAACAAGCCAAACGCCTCGGGATTTCCGCATAAAGAATACGAAGAATACGATCACTATGACTACCCTGCTAGATACCGCATCAACCGTACGCGCCGGAGAAGAGCTCGACAGCAAAAAAGTCAGCGCCTTTATACGCAATCATGTACCCGCCTTACAAGGCGAGCCAGAGATACAACAATTTTCCGGTGGCGCATCGAATCTGACTTACTTATTACGCTATCCAGAACGTGATTTAATCTTGCGCCGACCACCGTTTGGACATCGTGCAAAATCTGCGCATGACATGCTGCGTGAAGCGAAGATCATGAGCGCACTGAAGCCGGTTTATCGCTATGTGCCCGAAGTGATCGCGACTTGCAGTGATCCTGCGATCATGGACTGTGACTTCTATGTCATGGAGCGCTTGCATGGCATTATTCCGCGCCAGAATCTACCCAAGGATTTGGTGTTATCAGTAGATGACACGCGCCGTTTGTGCCTGAACGTGATCGACAAAATGATAGAGTTACATCAGATCGACTATCAGCAAGCCGGATTGGCATCCATCGCCAAAGGCGCGGGTTATGTGGCACGCCAAGTTTCGGGTTGGAGTGAACGTTATCGTCAGGCCAAAACCGATGATGTCGGTGACTTTGAAATTGTGATGCAATGGCTGCAGGACAAAATGCCCGCGCAAGATCTTGCCACCTGCCTGATCCACAATGACTTCCGTTTTGATAACGTGGTGTTAGACCCGGATAATCCGACCGACGTCATCGGCGTACTCGATTGGGAAATGGCGACGCTCGGAGATCCCTTAATGGATTTGGGAAACACGCTCGCGTATTGGGTACAGGCTGATGATGATGCGGCATTCCAATCAGTACGTCGCCAACCTACGCATTTGCCCGGCATGTTAAGCCGGCAAGAAGTCATCGCCTATTACGGTGAAAAGACCGGCTATCGCGTCGACAATTTCGATTTTTATGCGATCTTCGGGCTGTTCCGTTTAGCCGTGATAGTGCAGCAAATTTACTACCGCTTTTTTCACGGACAAACCACCAATCCTGCCTTTTCTGGCTTTGGCAAACTCAGTAATTATCTGGAACAGCGTTGCTTAAGGCTGATCAAAGCCTCACGCCTATAAATCGAAGAAATATGCGCCACATCTATTTAATCCGGCACGGTCAAGCCAGCTTTGATGCTGACGATTATGATCAGCTGTCGCCGCTCGGCGAAGAACAGTCACGTCTTCTGGGCGATTGGTTTAGACAAAGCGGGCAAACACTTAACCAAGTGGTGATGGGCAGCAACCGCCGCCATCGCCAAACCGCCCAACAATGCCTAATGCAATTCAGAAAATCACCAGTCGACTTTCCAGAAACAGATTGGATCGTCGATTCTGGCTTTGATGAATTTCATCATCAAGATGTTTTACTCAGAAACCATCCTGAATTTACCAACTTTCGTGCATTGAAACAATCGTTCAACCAGCAGTCCAATCCACAGCGCGCGTTTCAGCAGATGTTCGCGGCAGCGGTGAATCGTTGGGTCAGTGGTGAATATGACGACTACAAAGAAAGCTGGGTGCAATTTCAAACACGTTGCCGACTTGCTTTACAGCGTCTTCTGAAGGAAGAAGAAGCCGAGGATGAGCCAGAAAATTATTGGATCTTCACCTCCGGCGGCACCATCTCAGCCTTGCTGCAAGATGTACTGGGGATTAATGATCAACGCATCTTCGATCTCAACGCCAGCTTACTCAATAGCGGCGTGAGCAAACTGCGCGTAGGCAGCACGCGCGTCAGTCTGAATTATTTGAATAGCACAGCCCATTTAGAAATTCACCAGCGTCCAGAATTATTTAGCTACCGATAAAACATCAAACCACGATCCAAGACCCGGAGAGCAGCATGCAAGAACTAAAAGGCAAAGTCGCCGTCATCACAGGTGCCGCAGAAGGCATAGGAAAGGCCATCGCACTCGCAGCCGCAGCAGAAGGAATGAAATTAGTTTTGGCCGACATCAGTGCCGAGACGCTAGACAAAACCGTGACCGAACTCCGTGACGCAGGCTGTGAGGTCATTGGCGTCGTCACTGATGTGGCGCAAGAGAGCGCGATTCTCGCTTTGGCGGAGCGTGCATTTACCCAATTTGGCAATGTGCATTTATTGGTGAATAACGCCGGCGTCGCTTTTACCAAATCAGCCTGGGAGACGACAGCCAAAGACTGGGAGTGGATTATGGGGATTAACCTATATGGCGTCACTCACGCGCTGCGTGCATTCATCCCGCGCATGTTGGCTAATGGGGAAGAAGCTCACATCGTGAACACTGCGTCACTAGCAGGTCTGGTATCCGAACCGGCGTTGGCCGCTTACAACGTAAGTAAATTTGGCGTGGTCACATTAAGCGAAGGCTTGTATCACGACCTGACTTTACGTAAATCAAAAATCGGCGTCTCTGTGCTTTGTCCAAGCTGGGTTAAAACGCGAATTATCGATGCGGAACGCCATCGTGATGTAGAAGATCGAAGCAAGCCAGAGCAATTGGAAAAAGTTAGCCAGAAAACGGGTGCCGCCATAAGCAAAGCCGTCGAAGCTGGGATCGCACCAAAGCAGGTTGCAGATGCCGTCATTGCAGCAATTAAAAACAACACCTTTTATATTTTGACGCACCCAGAATCAAAAGCTGCGGTGCACATTCGTGCCGAGGATATTTTGCAAGGCCGCCCGCCTAGCCTGTTACCGATCTAGGGTTATATTGACATAATATTTAGGTAATCTGCTCATTGCCTTTCTGGAAAAAAATAGGTTGGCGGGTGCGCCTTAACAAGGTTTATCTGTGGTTTTTTGCACATATCAAAATCATGTGACAATTTCTCACAATTGATATTTCCGAAAGCTTCTAAAATAGTGTATATGTAATCACCATTATCTAATCGAGATAAAATTGGCTAGGTAAGGCGATTGCAGATCTACAAACAAACTGCCTGTTATCGGTTCAATCAGACTTAATAATTTACCTTGCATCATTAGCGTTACTTGAATATATTGAAGTAAGCAAAACTACATGTCGTAAATTTAGAAGGAGTGCTTTAGGGCGCTTAGTATATTGTCCTAAAGCGCAATGTACAGTCGTAGATTCAAGTTTAAATTCAACTTTCAAATCCGATCCGAAGTCAAAATTTTTTGTTTAACCCAATTAAATAGGATAAAACATATTCCATGGCTAACATTCTCGACATCCCAAGCTCGGAAGAGTTCCAATACGACCCTAATACGCTGCTTGATACCTTGATCAAAACGCTGGGAATTAAAAACGACGCGGCGCTGTCTCGTGCTTTAGAAGTCGCACCGCCCGTGATTAGCAAAATCCGTCACAAGATTTTGCCTGTCGGTCCCTCATTACTGATACGTATGCATGAAGAATCTGGCATCAGTATTAAGGAAATCCGCAACCTGATGGGTGATCGCCGATCCAAGTTCCGCATGCCGGATCAGATATAACAGATATAAGATCGCCCTCTCAAAAAAGCGTCAGATTACGATTAATCTGACGCTTTTTTTAACTTGATTTTCTGATTAGGTCGGCGTGAATTCTTAATGTTCATAGAAGAGGCCTAGCCCGCCATAGCGCCACAGCTTGGACGCGATCTGGCCTGAACCAATTTGTTGTTTCGGGCAATACACGTAACAATAATTCTGTAACTAAGAACCCAATGACACAAAGCACAAACTACTTTTACGAACCACGTGCCGGGCATGGCCTGCCTCATGATCCATTCAACGCGATCATAGGACCGCGCCCCATCGGCTGGATTTCTAGCCGAAGCGCAGACGGTCTGATCAATCTTGCGCCCTATAGCTTTTTCTTTGCATTCTATTACACACCACCCATCATTGGCTTTGCTAGTTTAGGGACCAAAGACAGCTTACGAAACATTCAGGATACCGGGGAATTTGTTTGGAATCTGGTGACCAGACCACTTGCACAGGCAATGAATCAAACTAGCGCCACAGTCGCCGCAGACATCAATGAATTCGAGTTGGCCAACTTACATACCGCGCCATCCCGTCTCATCAAGGTACCACGGGTACTAGAGAGTCCCGTCAGCTTTGAATGCAAACTGACTCAGATCATCCAACTCCAACAAGCCAATGGCGAAAAATTGGCATCGTGGTTAGTCCTCGGTGAAGTGATCGGCGTCCACATCGCAGAGAGCTCGCTCAAAGACGGCATCTACGATACAGCCACTGCTCAGCATGTCTTGCGTGGCGGTGGTCCAGCAGATTATTTCATGATCGATGCGACGCAAAAATTTTGCATGCAGCGCCCTGTTTGAGCGGCTATAGCCGAGCACGAAAAGCTGGGATTTTTTATCACACGTCTTCAATCAATCGGCGTAAGCAGCAAAATTCCGTTTATCCGCAGAGCACACCAAGCGATTAGCTCCACGTTGAATGACATGCATGGGAGTGCATTCTGAAAACAATCGTGGCGATCTCGCCATTTGTTTTAGTTAAGGCAGATCGATTACAAAATGTATTAATATTAAAACTGACTCCGCGCCCGTCAAATAATTCTTAGTGCTCATTTCTTAGCTTTGATAAACCACTAATTGCTCAATGCCTGAAGTAAGAGTCGCCCAGCCTCACCACCATCACCCGCAAGGCGTTTTTCAGCAATGAAAGATAATGCAGCGACCTGTCTCGACAATTGCATCATCTCAAGTTCTCCAAGCACTTCAGTATTTTTCAGGAAATTATCGGCATCCGTTGCAATGCTAGTCACTAAATGATAGCCAAAGATGGTGCCATTACCTTTTAATGTGTGTGTCAGCAGCTTAGTTTTGCTTTTCAATTCTTCGTTGTCAGGATCATCGATAAGCTGCGCTAAGAGATCGTTCAGTTCAGCACTCTTACTCTTCAAGTTAGTTTCATAGTTGAGCAACATCTGCGCTAATTTGTCTTCTGGTACACCTGGAATTTGGAAAGCTGACTTAGGATGAAGATCAACTCGGTCTGCTTGTTGATCTGCTTGTTGATCTACTATGGCGTGGGCTCGACGCAAAGCTTCGGCAAAGTCGACGGTGACCTCAGGCTTCTCGCTGTTGATACCGCCATCTAGAGCCATCGCTTCTGGTACGAGTTCATCTTGTTTGAGCACAGAACGAATACTCGGTACCATCGTATGAATCTCGGCGCCCATTAATTTATCGATCGCCTTCAGCAATTGGGATAATACCAATGGCTTGGAGCAGATGTCATTGACACCGGCATCCATATATTCTTTTATGTTTCCAGTCGTGATATCGGCGGTGAGCGCGATAATAGGTATCTGTGCAATGGCAGACGACATGCCTCGAATATGCAAGGTTGCTTGAACCCCATCCATGACTGGCATACGAATATCCATCAACACCAAATCGAAATGATGTTGCGTCACAACTTCAGTCGCGATCAAACCATTTTCTGAGATCCTCACTTCGTGCCCTAGTGCTTCCAATATCGTCGTGATCAATTCTTGGTTCACCTCATTATCTTCCGCTACAAGAATGCTGAGCTGGCGCGAAGCAATCCACCTGTCAGAAGAGTGCGTTTTATTCCTTGCTGCGACTTCAGCTTCCGCCTTCACCATTGGTACGGTAAACCAGAAAGTACTACCAGAACCTTCCAAGCTTTCGACCCCGATTTGCCCTCCTAATAATTGAGCAAGTTGCTTCGAGATGGAAAGCCCTAAACCGGTCCCACCATAGGTTCTCGATGTAGAACTATCCGCTTGCACAAAGGCCGAAAATAATCGAGCCGCCGTCTCTTTACTCAATCCAATGCCGCTATCGGTCACCGAAAAACGAATGAAGGGAAAATCACTTTCGCTCTCATCCAACACGGCCTTCACAGCAATCGTTCCAGATTGCGTGAACTTCAACGCGTTGCTAAGAAAATTGGAAAGTATTTGACCAACTCGCAAGGGATCCGCTTTGATTCCAACTGGTAGTCGTTCGTCAACTTCAAGCGAAAGTTGAATACCTTTTTCTTCGACTTTTGGTCCAAATAGGAGTACGACATCCTCAACCATCGAATGCAAATGAACATCGATGACGTCAATGACAAGCATTCCTGCTTCCAATTTTGATTGATCAAGAATTTCATTGAGAATACTTAAGAGA
Organism: uncultured Undibacterium sp.; assembly: GCA_963512475.1. Taxonomy (GTDB): domain Bacteria; phylum Pseudomonadota; class Gammaproteobacteria; order Burkholderiales; family Burkholderiaceae_D; genus Undibacterium. The sequence goes on along the minus strand of CAUPNA010000105.1, from coordinate 1,947 downwards.
TTGTGCCCTGACGACTTAATGGTCGTTGCCCAATCTAACTGCTGAGGAGAAAGCTCCGTGTTGATCAATAATTCCGACATACCAATCACACCCGCCATCGGCGTCCGAATTTCATGACTCATCGCAGCGAGAAAGCGCGACTTCGCTAAATTCGCATCTTCTGCCTTCAGAATCGCTTGCTCGAGCAATTGTTCACGCTGTGCCAACTCTCTCGATGTCACTTCCGCCTGTTCAAGTAATTCTTGTGTTCGCACATTCATTTGCCGAAATACATTGGCGGACTGCGCCAATTGACCAATTTCATCGGTGCGTGACATACCTGGAATGTCGCTTAAACTTTCGCCATTTGCTAGTTGGTTGAAAGTCGTCGTGATGGATACGATGGGCTCGCTAATTCGGCGAGCTGTCCATAACGCAAATCCCATTGTGATAAGCGCTCCGACAATGGAGAGTATCCACAAAAAATATTCATTGAACTCAATACTCTTTTGGGTATTCGCGAATAACTTTTCTTGTTTCAATAAGGATTCAGTCTTTAGTTGTTCCGCAAGAATAGCCAATTCACCCATCTCACCGGGAATGACCACATTGACGAGAAAAAGATAACTGCGATCTGCTTGGACGCTCTGCAGAAAGAGTACTTTTACAGTTCCCGCAGAATTCAAAATTTGCTCAAGTTGATTGGTCAATCCAGCTTGCGTACTTCGCTTTTTGGCTTGCTGCAATTGAAAAATGGCATCTGCCAATTCTCGTTCGACCTGCTGTCGAGACTCGATGACATGTTTCGAAAAGTAATTGGCACTCGCCGCCTGAGCACTAATGAATTTAATCTTGGCATTCCACAAATAATCTCTCATCGCATAATTGCTAGTGAGCTCAGAACTTGACATTAATGCCCGCATGTCCATTTGCATGCGTGTCAACGACGCAGCTAATTCCTCATTAATTGCCTGTTCTCTAAATTCATATTGCGATTGTAAGTCGGTAATTTTTTCACCAAAATTCGCCATGCCAATTTGCATGTGCCCGATGCGCTCTTTTTGAAGTCCTTCTTGAAAGGACGCCGTTGTCGATAGCTGTGAAATATCCGATTTTAATGTCGCATGCAGCTCCGCAATTTGCTTAGTCGTCGTGCTTTTTTCAGCATGCGTAAAGACCAGAATCAGGCGCTGCAGTTCTGCCATGTCTTTATCGATTTTCAACACCAAATTTACATTGGTGCTTTCCCCTCTAAAAGTCACGAATCGATTATAAAGATCCTGTAGTCCCCACATATTAAAAATCGCTATGCTGAAACTGAGCAAAAGTAACAAGACGAAACTCAGCACGAGTCGTCGGCTGATACCAAAACCTTTTTTGCGCAATTTGGGAGTAATTTTCGTCATCGATGAGGCGCCTAAATGAACCAAAAAATCGCTATGTAATCAGCAAAATTGACCATCAACAATTGAGGTCACTAAGCGATCAAAAATTGATGCCAACGATCTAATGAATACTCATAGTTATCCATGACCGTGTTCCAAATCGCGACGTGACTAAAACGATTCAAATAAGAGCCTCCTGTACGAACATCACCAGAAGGAACAGAAATACGACCATCCGTGCCCTTTAAGGCAACGCTCGTCGGTTTGCCATCGTACCAATAATCCCATTCATTTTTACTCAGCAATGGACGCGAACGCTCTGGATTGGAAATATAGTAGCCTTGTCGTGCGATGAAGGCGCCAGGCCAACCACTAAGCCACCAATTCATGTAGTCATAGGCAGCATCACGCACAGCGCCTTTGCATTCACGTGACATACACATCACACCATGCCAGGCACGATAACCTTCCTTGGGAGCTGCATAAATTACGGGTGTCCCTCTTCCGTTGGCTGAGGCAACTCCGGGAGAGAACATACTCTGAATAGCAACCCGGCCACCGGTCATAAAATCAACCGATTGCG
>CAUPNA010000104.1:0-16520 GCA_963512475.1 uncultured Undibacterium sp. | reverse complement strand
GCACTTTTCGAGGCAGTTTTTACGTGAATGAGGCGAAAATAGCTAGCTATTTGCAACGAAGAACGAAAAAAATGACCGAAAATGCGCCGCCAGCGCTCAAATAGCGTCGAAGACGCGCCTAATGGAAAATCTGGGTTCAATTCTAATCTTTCAGAAAACGACAAATGCCAATCCGGGTTATTTAGTTATATTTCCCAAGAGCTAAAATTCGTGTAAATTCTGTCATTGGAGTTAGCCTAACCGACGCTAGTTTAAAAGTCTGGAATTATTGAATTTAATATTGAAAAAAAATTAATAAAAAATTAGAGAATAGTCCGACCCTCAAGTGAAAATAAGAACTTTACATTCAGTGCTAAGCCTATTTTTCGCGTTCTCGATGAATGAAGCGCGGGCTGATATTTTCCGTTGCGTAAACGCACAAGGAAAATCAGTCACGTCTGACAGGCCGATACCCGAGTGTACCAATCGGACGGTGAAAGTTTATAAAGATAATGGGAATTTCAAGAATGAAATTGCCCCCCCAATGTCGGCTGAAGAAAAGAAGCGACTGGAGCTAGAGACGGAAAAAAGAAAAGCGCAACAACTGGCGGATGACGAAAGAAAACGTGAAGAGCGTTATCTGCTCGCTCATTATCAAGAAGAAGATGATATTCAGACTGCGCGCAAACGGGCTGTCGATGCGCTTCTAGAAAAAAAACGATTGGCGAATGAACAGCTACAAGGATTGAGTCAAATTCTCGCTAGTTTGCAACTTGAATTGAAAAATTCAAAAAAATCCTCGAAAGAATTTGACTCCATGCGGCAGAGAGCTGACGATTTAACTGTAAGTATCAGTAATAGTCGTAACGCAACTACGTTCTACGATCAAGAAATCGCGCGTACTAACCAAGAATACGATCAAACTTTGCAGCGTTACCGTCAGGTCGTCAGAAAGCCGAAATAATTTCTACCTATTCCAATCACACACCGTCACAACAAATTTGGCTTGAGGTGCGAGAACGATAGTCTTCAATAAACTCGTCAAAGCTACCACTCTGGGATTGCTCCATCTCCTTCTGTTGCGCTATTGAGCTACGCGTCAATTCTTCAAAATACGCGGCATCTTGTGCTGACAATGGACGCGCCTTAAATTGTTCTGCGAAGTGATGGCTTTGTTTCAGCGCAAACTGATTAAATGAGCCTTGTTCTTCACGAATTGCAGCGAGTACGCGCGCTGATGGCGTTAGATCTGGGTCGCGCAATTTGTCTAGTTGCGCTTGCAGGCTTTGCTGATGCTCATTCGTTTGTGCTTGCTTGTCCAGTAATGCCGCCAGTGGTGCGATTTGCTCGATGATTTGCTCGCCCCATTGTTTCAGACTGATAGGTTCGCCCTGGTTTTGTAGCATTAAACTTGGTGCTCTACCTTGTTTGACGGTTAAAGCAAAATTACTTAAATTTTCTTCACCTTCAGCGTCATTGGTCAAGGCACTGTCGTTCAGAGCGCAGAATAAGAGGAAGGCATCAAGAAAGCGCGATGTCTTTTGATTTATTCCCAGTGCTTCGAATGGATCGACATCCATGCAGCGTACTTCTATGTATTGCACGCCGCGTGCACACAAAGCCTCTACCGGACGTTCGCCTAGTTTGATGACGCGTTTTGGACGTATCGTCGCATAGAACTCGTTTTCAATTTGCAAGACATTGGCGTTGATCTGCATCCATTCACCGTCTTTTCTCACACCTAATTCTTCATAAGGCAGGTGCGGTTTTCTGACTGCTAAAGACAGACTGCGCATGTACTCAAGCAAGCTATTGTAGGGCGGCACTAAACCATCTTGGACATTGTTTTGATAACCGAGATCGCTCATGCGCAGACTAGTCGCATACGGCAAGAACAAGGTATCATCAGACAGCATTTCTAAGTCGTGTTGACGTCCGCGTAAAAAGTTTTTAGATAGTGCTGGAGACGCGCCGAACAAATACATCAGCAGCCAGCTGTAACGATGAAAATTGCGGATTAATGCAACATAACTTTCAGATTGATAATCGCGCTCCGAGCGCGTATCACCGTCCTCGTTTTTGAGTAGCTTCCACAAGTCTTCTGATAAAGAATAATTGTAGTGAATGCCAGCGATACACTGCATACTTTTTCCATAGCGCAGCGCTAAACCACGACGGTATACGTGCTTGATCATTCCTATGTGAGAACTGCCATACCAAGCGATAGGAATGTCTTTTTCCTCTGGGAGTTCGCAAGGGATAGAGTTATTCCACAGCATCTGTGCGCCAAAACGAGAGTAACTAAAGCGGTGAATAAGATCCAATTTGTCGAGCGCAATAGAAATGTCTTGTTCTGCAGGCGTTATAAATTCCAATAAGGATTCGGAATAGTCAGTCGTAATCAATGGATGCGTTAATGCTGAACCCAGTTCGACAGGATGGGGTGTTAACATTAATTTACCTTGCGCATCGACCCGCAAAGTCTCTCGTTCAATGCCACGCAAGCCTTTGGCTAGAAGTGGTAAATGGGCATTAGTATCGAGTAATTGCAGGCGCTGTTTAAGCAAATCGCTAATTAAACTTTTCAAGGGAAACATCCTTCGTGAGTGCTGTATTTCATCGTCTGAAATAGCTAAGGTGCATAGCATAGCCGAAATTTGGATAGCGCATATTGATGTAACTTTTTTTACTATAGCTTGAGGTTGGCATAGTAAGTTTTATACATACCAGCTAATTATTTCATTAGGATGAAATGCCGTCTGATTCATATCAAATTTGAGGGCACTTAAGCACAGATGTTTAGAAAACCAGCCCGTAGATGTGGTTGAAAAGGAAATGTGGTGCGACGACGTACCTTGTATTTAACCCAGAATTTCCATTTGGATTTGAGGCGATGGTGGATGCACTTTTCGAGGCAGTTTTTACGTGAATGAAGCGAAAATAGCGAGCTATTTGCAACGAAGAACGAAAAAAATGACCGAAAATGCGCCGCCAGCGCTCAAATAGCGTCGAAGATGCGCCGAACGGAAAATCTGGGTTTAAAGCTTACAGCGGATGGGGCAAGTAGTTTAAGATCTCGCCTGGATGGAATTTTTGGATAGGCTAGTGATGAATGCAGTGTGTGGTGTTGATTTTGGAACCTCGAATTCAACCGTCGGATTTGCTGACGGAAAGCAGGTTCAGTTATTAAATCTCGAGGAGGGTAAAGCAACCTTGCCCTCGGTTATTTTTTTTAACGCAGACCTAGATGAAGTCAATTATGGACGTGCGGCTCTGTCTGCCTATTTAGATGGCTATGAAGGACGCTTAATGCGATCCATGAAAAGTCTATTGGGCACTAGTCTGATTGACGGACAAACTGAAGTGATGGGGCGTCGATTACCCTATAAGCAATTGTTGACGCAATACATTGCAGAGTTAAAACGACGTGCCGAACTGGCAGCACAGACATCATTGGAACAAGCGGTCTTCGGTCGTCCAGTACATTTTATTGATGATAGCCAAAGTGCTGATCAGTTGGCTGAACAAACCTTGCGGGAAATCGCCCAAGCAGTCGGTTTTAAAGAGATATCTTTTCAGTTTGAGCCCATCGCGGCGGCATTAGATTATGAATCGCGCATTACTGCCGAAGAACTGGTTTTAGTGGTTGACATTGGTGGTGGTACAGCTGATTTTTCTGTGATTCGTTTGTCACCCGAACGTCGAAAGAAAATCGACCGGCATGAAGATATCTTAAGCAACACGGGTGTTCATATCGGTGGTACTGATTTTGATAAGTATCTCAGCCTGCAACAGCTGATGCCGCGCCTTGGCATGGGGGGACGCCTCAGCAATGGCATAGAAATGCCGTCGGCAAATTATTTTAATCTGGCGACTTGGCACACGATCAACCTGATCTACTCACAAAAAGTGGTGCGTGAAATACACGATATTTGCCGAGATATTAATGACGCGACCTTGCGTTATCGTTGCGAATGCTTACTCAATTTGATTGAGCAAAGAGATGGACATTGGTTGGCTCTAAAGGCGGAGCAGGCAAAAATCTTGTTGAGTGATGAGGCCAGTATTTCGGTCGAACTAGAACGCTTGCGTAGTAAATCTAGGCCAGAACAAAAGGCCGAGTTACTGGTGATGACACAAGAACACCTGCAACTGGCAATTGCGCCCTTGTTCCATCAGCTAAATCAAACCATTACGGAAGCAATAAGCAGTGCGAATATAGAAAATGAACAAATTGATACGGTCTTTTTTACTGGCGGCGCAAGTGGCGTTCGTGGCTTACGAGAAGATCTGAATCGCCTATTGCCCCGAGCGAAATTGGTCCAGGGAGATGTGTTTGGCAGCATTGGCGCAGGCTTGGCATGGGATGCGCAACGTCGTTATGCTTAATGCACTGTTTCATTGAGATCATGTTGTAGAAAAACCTGATCAATTTTCTATTTGTGTTGTAAAGTCGTTCCGATTTTGTTGTTGCACGGCAAAGGAGTTGCTATATACTGAAAGCACTTTGATTAAGCGAGTTTCCAACACAACTTGGGGGCGACATGCCAGAAAATCTGGACGATGACGAGATATTTATCGAGGAAGACCTTGATAATGACGTCTTGGGAAATATCTCACAGCGTACTTGGAAAATCGCGATTGTCGACGATGACGAAGATGTGCATCGGGCGACAGAATTTTCACTTCTTGATGTCAAAATCCTGAATCGCCGTCTTGAGTTTATACACACTTATTCTAAAGCAGAAACGCATGAACGATTCGCAGTCGAGTCAGGCATCGCCGTAGTATTGCTTGATGTAGTGATGGAGACAGAGCACGCGGGTTTAGATCTAGTCTGCTATATCCGAGATGAACTGAAATGGCGCGATACGCGGATTATTTTACGTACGGGTCAACCCGGTTACGCACCTGAAGAAGACGCGATCCGTGATTACGACATCAACGACTACAAAACAAAAAACGAATTAACTCGCAAAAAGTTATTGACAGCGTTGACCGCTGCTATTCGCTCTTACGATCAGTTACGCACGATCGAAGCGAGCCGGCGAGGCTTGCATCAAATCATTACCTCAAGTGCTGCGTTCTCTATGCAAGATGGCATAGAAGGTTTTGCCTCTGGGGTCATCACACAAATTGCGGCATTGTGCGGAGTTCCCTCGGAAGGCTTGTTATGCGCGCAGTGTGACGAAGCATTGCAGTTCGATAATAGTTTTCGCTATAGCGTGATTGCATCGGCGGGACATTATCGAAGTTTGATGAATAGACCGATTGAAGAAATTGATAACCCGGTAATTCGGGATGCTTTGCGCCGAGCCTTGTCCGAACGTGTGTCTTTGTTCGAAGAAGACAATATGACTTTGTATTTTTCAGGACGAGGCAAACGTGCGATTGCTGCATTTATAGAATTGCCTTATGCACTGACAGAGATCGATCAACAGTTACTCGAAATATTTTGCTTTAATTTGGGCGTTTGTTTGGACAATCTTGGCTTGGTTAGTCAATTGAAAAACTATGCGTTTCGCGATCAGCTGTTAATGCTACCAAATCGACTGAAATTTATTGAACATCTAGATACATCGATAGAAAATGCGACATCAGATCAATTGTTGGTCTTAATTGATATTGATGATTTTGCAGAAATTAATGACGTTTTGGGACACCGATATGGTGATTTATTGTTGCGTGCGGTGGCGAATCGATTGCAGCTTGCTTTGGGCAATCAAATTTTCTTAGCACGCATTGGTGGGGATGTATTTGGTCTACTTGGCAATCGCTTCTCTTTAACACCAGAAAAATTACAAAAAATATTTGAGGCACCATTCATTATTGATGACTCTTCGCATACTGTCTCCATGTCTATGGGGCTCGTTGCTTTGGATTCGTATTCTCAGTCGGGTGCTGATGTGTTGAAAGACGCCAGTATTGCGTTAAAACGCACTAAGGGTTATCAGCGTGGTTCGCACACTTTGTTTACCCGTGAAATGGGGATAGAGATTCGCGAACGTGCCCTGTTGATGCAGCATTTGCATAAAGCATTTGATGCAGAACGTCTGTTCTTGATGTACCAACCACAAATTTCTCTGAGTGACCGGAAAGTAATCGGATTCGAAGCACTTTTGCGCTGGCGTACTGACGAAGGGCAAATGATATCACCTACCGATTTCATTCCTTTGGCTGAGCATTCAGGTTTAATCATTAGTTTAGGTGCGTGGGTTTTACGTACCGCCTGCTATACGATGGCACAATTGCTGGAAAAAGGTTATTCCTTAGATCGTATGGCGGTGAATGTATCGGTTATTCAATTCCGTCAACCTGACTTCATCGATCTCGTAAAACGTGCGTTGCATGATAGCGGCTTAGCGCCACACTACCTGGAACTGGAAATCACTGAATCAGTGACCATGAACGGCACGGGTATGTTTGAGGAGGCATTGAATGGCCTGAAATCGATAGGCGTGCAGATCGCTATTGATGATTTTGGCACTGGTTTTTCTTCGCTCAGCTATCTCGATAAATTGCCAGTTGATCGCCTAAAAATAGATCGCGCTTTTGTTATGCAAATTGATACCCAGAGCGGCCCAAGAATCGCCGAGTTGATAACGCAACTAGGTAAAAAGCTTGGATTGAGTGTTATCGCCGAAGGTATAGAAACCGATACCCACTATGATGTTCTGCGTAAAATGGGTTGCGAGGAGGGACAGGGTTTTCTCATTGCCCGACCTATGCTCGATAATGCAATAGAGCCATGGCTCGCAAGCTGGAAATAGTCGTAATCGGGGTCGTTCGGCTTAATGCCGAAGGAAACCGCTTTTAGCACTTAGTTCGTACATATTCGATATAGCCTTTGGCTCGCAAATCGCAAGCTGGGCAAGTTCCACAGCCATGTCCCCAAGCATGTAAGGAACCACGTTCACCTAAATAGCAGGTGTGTGTATCTTGTCGGATTAGTTCAATTAAAGCATCGCCACCCAGTTGTTCCGCGAGACGCCAAGATTGGGCTTTGTCTATCCACATTAACGGCGTCTCGATAGTCAGACGACTTGCCATGCCGAGGTTGATCGCCACCTGCAATGCCTTCATGCTGTCATCGCGGCAATCGGGATAACCCGAAAAATCAGTTTCGCACATACCACCCACCAGAATTTCTAATTGTCTGCGGTAGGCAAGTGTCGCTGCGGTCAGCATAAACATTAAATTACGACCAGGTACAAACGTATTTGGCAGACCATTTTCTTGCATTTCTATCGCGATATTTTCCGTCATGGCGGTGTGCGATAGTTGTGAGATTAAGGATAAGTCAATGATGTGATCCTCACCCAACTTGCGATCCCAAACTGGCGACAAGCCGCGTAACTTTTGTAGAAGTTGCGGGCGCATACTCAGCTCTATGGCATGTCGTTGCCCATAATCAAAACCGATGGTTTCAACATAATCATAGCGTTCCAACGCCCATGCCAGGCAGGTGGTTGAATCTTGCCCACCACTGAATAAAACTAAAGCACGCTTGGATGAATTTTTCATAGCAATAATGGAGAAATTAGGGACAAATAACGATAGGAAAAAGGGTAGGTAAGCAATAAACCAATGCGCCGAATCGTTCTGAACAGTTGGCGTGTTTAGCGCGCCAATTCAAGTAGCTTAGGCGCTGGTTTTTGTCAAAGGCAGACCCTATTATTTCATTCTTTTTTGATCGAGACGATTTTTTGTTCTACCTGATCACCGTTTGCATCATGAAAGCTGATGCGCACGGGATAATAGTCGAGCGAAGTTGCCAGCCAGATTTCTATTTGCTGGCTTTTAGCGTCAGGCGGCGGTGCTTTTTGAATGTGTAGTACCTCTAGTTCACCTAGCGCCGTTTGGATTTTATTAATTTCGATTAATTTAAAGACCCAAGGATCCGCGTCACGTAATCCAGCGACAAACATCTTCCACTCGTGCCCGGCTTGCAATGATTCGCCAGCACTTCTGGCTAATGCGACTAACTGCCAGGTTGCGCTCAGACGGTCTTGTTCCCCACCTTTGATTGGGTAGCTTAGATCGGAATCCGAAAACGTAATCGTTTTAGTTTGGCGATCAAATGTGGTGCTAGCCTCATCGCGACGGAAACGCTTTTCTAGAAATTTTTCTGGCGCTAGGCCATATTGATCGATGCTGCCAGTACTGCTGGTTTTGAGAATTTTCCCGAAGATTGCAACACGGGTATCCGAGCTAAGTCGATAAGTTTTAGCTGTCCCGGTGTTCTCTTTAACTTGCCAGCTCACCTTCGCTTCGCCGCTCACAGGAATACCTTTTTGGCTCGATTTTACGGCGTAAATTAGTTCTGCAGACGGCGCCAGATCGATGCTTTTTGCATGCACGGATAGTGGGCTAATCATATTGGCAATACACAGCGCTAGCATTGCTAGAGTCACTGGTTTCGCTAGTTTCGACAGCGTCTTCAATTTATTTATTATCATCGACAACTCGGTTTCTAAATTCGGTAACGATTTGATTTGTCACCGTACCATTGCTTTCTGTATTCCTGATTTGTACTGGATACCAATTCAGGGAAGGTGCCAACCAAATATCTAACTTAGAGTTATATGCACCTGGGCGTGGCGGGCGAACGATATGTATCGTTTTTAGTTTACTGTTGACCGGAACTAGCTTACTCTCGATCTCCTCTTCGTCGATCACTTGAAACAAAAACTCATTTGCATTGCGTCCTTCAGCTACTTGTACTTTAAATTCGCGACCTGGAGCGAATTGTGCTGGGTTTCCATTGCCGATTGCAGCCAACTGCAACAATAGACTTGCCGCATCTTGTGCTCCGTCTTGCATAGGAACTGTTTTGTTACTAGCAGAAAAAGTAATCGTCTTTTCGAAATGATTAAAGTGAATTGCTGTTGCTGCTTTCGTCTTTCTCTCATCAGTGCTAGTTCCTGGCATTAGCCCGAATGGACCGATATCACCTTCACTGCTGAGCGTATATAAATTAAAAGTCGTGACAAGTAAATTCACACCGACTTCCAGCTTAAGACTGTATCTATTGTTATAGACCTGCCAGGATAGAGTAGCAACGCCTTTGGTGGGGGTGGCGTTGACTTTGGTGTGACTCACATCCAGACGCATTTCGATAGAACTCGGTATTCGCACCACCAACTTACTTGCATTGTTGTCGTCTATAGGGTTGCTGCTGGCGGTTTTTTCTTCGATTGTCTCAATCGTCTCTGGCAGGATGTCTTCTGGTTTGATATCTTGAGTAACGAGCGGCTCAGGTATTATTTCTTTAATTTTTGGACTGGGGATAATGCGGCTTTTTTTGGGGATCGCTTTAGGCACTAATGATACTGATGATACTGATTTCGCTAGTGGCTCCCTTATTGCCTTAGTCGTTGTTTGATCTATCTCGTTCGTTGTAGGGATAGTTGGACGCAAATTGACCTGAATCGAAGGAGTAGATTTTTGTGGTGCTTGTGGTGACCAGTCCTTCCAGATCGCAGATTCGAAGAACAGAACATGCAGTAGGACGGTCGCAAGCGAAAAAACCACAGTTTTACGCTTGATTGCATGTTTTAATTGCTGAAGTAAAAAAAAGACTTTTGCCATAACGCTAGTGTAATCGTTCTGGCCTATTCTTGCGACAGGTGCAGAAGCGTCGCATGCCGGCGCTAGACTGTCGAGAGCATTGATGCGCCCGTTCAGGTTGGTAAGTATTTATTCGTAAAAAGGAAATAATATGCAAAATCCATTTCAGCAAAATAATGCAGGCAATATGGGCGGTATGAACGATCCGCTGGGATTTGTAAAAAAATTGTGGGGCGATATGCAATTGCCCGGGATGGTAACGCCAACGCTTTCGGTAGATGAACTAGACAAGCAGATCAAGGATTTGAAGACGGTCGAATCCTGGCTGAACGTGAATATGAACATGCTAAAGGGCACGATACAAGCCTTGGAGGTGCAGCGCGCTACTATTTCTGCCTTAAAAACTATGGGAGAGAGCTTCGCACAGGCGACGACCCAAAGAGATAGCAGTGCAACGACAGCATTCTCTTCGCAATGGCCCATGCCAGAAACGGGAGCTACTACCAAAACCTCCGTGAAACAGACAGTGCCTGAACCTGCTGTGGAAGACGAAATGGATGAAGAAGAGCTGGAAGATGATGATGTAGATACAGACCAGCCGACAGGCGCGCCAGAATCTGAAGTAAGTTCAGCTGAAAAAGAACCAGAAGCAAAGCAAGCAGCCAAGCCTGAAGCTAGTAGTTTCAGTAATCCAGCCGCCTGGTGGACGGTGTTGCAAGATCAGTTTAAACAAGCATTGCAACATGCGATGCAGGACGAGGGCGTTGTAAAAACAACTGAATCGGCTAAGTCGACAAGGTCAGCAAGCGCTAAAGCAAAAACGCAGACCTCGACAAGAGCGAAACCCGCTGCGTCATTCAATACTAAGGAGAGTGCTAAAGGAGTGGCAACTAGGGCGATAACTAAAGCTACAAGCAAGACTGCAGCTAAGGCAGGAACTAAAATGGCCGCGAAGGCAAAACCGACAAGCAAAACTGGGAGTGCGAGTAAAATCAGCGCGAAGCCGACACCAACGCGCAAACCAAAACTCGCATAATTGCCGGCATGTTGAGAGTCTAGCGAGTGATCTGGGCTTGATGCCAAGCCTTAATATATAGAAAAACAACACGCTTTACTCCAACCCACGAAGGCAACGAAAGGCGTGTTGTATCCGTTCAAATCATCTGGAATTACTTGCCAAGTGCTTTCTCAATCTCAGCAACGAGCCCCTTATTTTCTGGCGTGGTCGTACTCGCGTAAGAGGTCAAGACTTTACCGTTGCGATCGATTAAATATTTGTAGAAATTCCACTTAGGTGTTGTACCAGTCGCTTTGATCAATTGCGCATAAAATGGACTAACATCGCTGCCTTGGACTGAGGATTTCGCAAACATCGGGAATTTGACGCCATAGGTATTAAAACAAAAATCGGCAATTTCTTTACTGCTGCCCGGTTCTTGTTTGCCGAAATCATTCGATGGAAAGCCGAGGATCACAAGTCCACGTTCGGCATACTTGGCATACAACGCTTCCAGACCCTCATACTGCTTGGTGAATCCGCAGTAACTGGCGGTATTTACCACCAGTGCGACTTTGCCTTTGTATTGGCACAGATTTTGGGGCGCTTCGTCTTGCAGACGATTAAAACTGTGTTTTAGAATATCGGGACATGCAGTATCTTCAGCCAATGCCTGACCCGGATTGAACATAAATGCAGTAGTGAGCATGAGCGACATGCCAGCTATTTTTTTTGAAAATGACATAATAGTTCCCCGAAGTAAGAAGAAAATCATCTTAACGTACTTTGCTGTTTAACGCTCGGGGCGTTACAGTGGTGAACTTTTGAATATTCTGCAATCATCTAGCTCGTTTTTTCTTTCTAAATTTATGCCTCATTTTGAAAATAAGATTTGTAGTCCTGCGCATCTTGCTGAGAGACTTTCTAAGCTCACAAAACCGATCGTGCTGACTAACGGGGTGTTCGATCTTTTACATCGTGGTCATGTGACCTATCTGGCGCAAGCCAAAGCACTCGGTGGGTCTTTGGTGGTGGCTGTGAATACCGATGCTTCTGTGCGACGTTTGGGTAAAGGCGAGGAACGGCCGATCAATACTTGTGCTGACCGCATGGCTGTGCTTGCTGCGCTGGAGTCGGTTGATCTGGTTGTATCTTTTGATGAGGACACCGCTTTGCAGGCCGTGAATCTGGTGAGACCGGATATCTACGTGAAAGGCGGTGATTATGATATGGAAGCGATTCCTGAAGGGCAGGCGGTATTAGCCTATGGTGGGGCAGTACGTGCAATCGATTTCGAACATGATAGATCCACCACGAAAACGCTGCAAAAACTACGCCAAACATAAGCCAGATTGTTCTCTATTTTTAGGGTAATTTGTGGCAAGTTTTCTACGTGTGGGCAGAAAACTTTTGTTTAACTACCGCCGGCGAAATCATTTTGACGCCATGCCTCATAAACTACAATCGCTACTGTATTCGATAAATTCAAACTGCGATTGTCCGGGCGCATTGGTAATCGTATTCGCTGCGCGTTGGGGAAGGATTCGCGTAAGCTGGGTGCGAGTCCACGGGTTTCTGCACCGAATACAAAATAGTCGCCAGGCAAAAATTGTGCGTCGGCGAAACTTGAGGAGCCGTGTGTGGTGAGTGCAAACATGCGCTCATTCGCTGGGCGCTCTGACTCCAAAAAAGCGTCCCAATTCTTATGTACTTTCATGCGTGCATATTCGTGGTAATCCAAGCCAGCACGTTTTAATTTGCTGTCCTCGAGTGGGAAGCCGAGTGGCTCGATTAAGTGTAATTGCACACCGGCGTTGGCGCACAGACGAATGATATTGCCTGTGTTGGGAGGGATTTCTGGCTCGACTAAAACGACATTAAACAAGGTGCATCCTCTTTTTGCTTGATTGAGCGTGAAATCATAACGCAACTGGTGTGGCTATGTATAAATGCTTCTCGCAATTTATATGACAAATTCGACTGCAAATTCGATCCCAAATCCAATTTACAGGCTAAACCCAAATAGTGCGAGCGAATACGAAATTGCTAACTTTGCTCGCGCCAAAACGTTTGAGTACTTTGGCCGCTTCATTCAAGGTCGTGCCTGTTGTAAGAACATCGTCAACGATGGCGATGTGTCTACCTTGAATCAAGCTGGATATGGCAGGGTGTACGGCAAAGGCATTTCTTACGTTTTTGTGCCTGGCATCCGGATGCAAACTGCTTTGTTGAAGCGTGTCGCGTAAGCGCAGCAGTAGATCATGTCGCACCGGTATGCCCAAGTCATTACCTAGCGGTTTCGCGATTTCTAAAGATTGATTAAATCCCCTCGCTGCCAAACGATGTGCGCCCAAAGGTATCGGGCAAATCAGGTCGGGAAGGGCTTCTTGCGACATGTGGCTGATTTGGTTTCTTAACTCTTTTGCGAACGCTTTTGCCAATCCTAGTTGATGCGCAAATTTGAGTGCTAGCACTAAATGGTCGACCGGCGGCACATAATTACAGGCGACGATTGTACGGTCAAAGTGCGGTCGTTTTTTTAAACATTCGCCACATAAATGATTGGCCGCAGAAGACGGGATCGGTATTGCACAACAGGGACAGCGATAATTTTGTTTGGAAAAAAAATCTTTTTGACACTTCTCACAGATTAAGTTTTCATTTTGATCTTTACAAATCGCGCAGTAGTTCGGGAGCAGCTGTTGGCGCAAATTTCTCCACAAACTGCTGTTGACTCCAAGATGGTAAGCGTAGCGAAATGACATGGTTAGATAATGTTGAAGTTGGAATTCGATACTGCAGTTGAAGAACACGTCTTGTTCCTGTTGCCTATTGCTGATTGTCTATAGCAGTACTTAATCGCGTCTAATGAAAAATTCCCTAAGTTGAATCATGCGAAGTAAGCGCTGAGCGGGTAGACTAAACACTTTATTGCTTCCCTGAGTTTGGTGTGACTTTAGCATGCCAATTTTGAATTATGCTTAGTGCGCCTATCGATTTGCCTTTAGTTCGTCGTTTGTTTGCAACGCCACAGCGTGTGCAAGGTTCGCAATTTTTACGTAGAGAAATTGCAAGCCGCATGCGCGAGAAATTAGAACTAGTGAAGATCGAGGCTACGACAGTCCTTGATGCTGGATGTGCTGATGGCGTTGATTTGCCTCTGTTATCTGAGCGGTTCCCACAAGCGCAAATTTTAGGCTTGGATGGATCTTTGCCGGCTTTACTAAGTGGTCAAACAGTACAAAAAAATGCGTCGCAAAAAAGTGGCGGGCAGGGTTTGAGCCAAATGCTGGAAAAGCTGATTCCGGATGCATTTCGAAGCAAGCCCAATACTCATGTGATCTGCGGTAACTTCGCGCAGCCTAGCTTGAAAAAAAATAGTCTTGATGTGCTGTGGTCCAATTTGGCATTGCACTGGCATCCACAGCCCGATTTGGTCTTGAGTGAATGGATGGGGTTGCTGCGTGTAAACGGTCTCGTGATGTTTTCTAGCTTTGGGCCGGACACGATGATAGAACTACGCCAAGCATTTTCTGTGGTTGACGATTTTCCACATACTTTACCTTTTGTGGATATGCATGACTTAGGAGATATGTTGGTGCAGGCAGGCTTCGCTACGCCAGTGATGGATGTGGAAAGAATCACTTTGCGCTATCAGGATGTGCAGCAATTGTTTGCCGATGTTCGAGCCTTGGGTGGCAACCCATTGCTGAGCCGCCGTAAAGGTTTGTTAGGGCGCAAGGATTTTGCCAAGGTCGTCAGCGAACTTGAGAAGAATCGTGGCGCGGATGGGCGCATCCCACTTAGTGTTGAAATCGTTTTCGGTCACGCTTTTAAGCCACAGCCAACTAAACTCGGAACAGGCGAGTCGATTATCCGCCTCGATTTTCCTAAGAGGAACTAAAAAATTAAATTATTAAAATGGCTAATAAATGTCTTTATTGACAGGCTTGCAAACAGCGCTTTGTGCTACCAGAATTGCAGGCTGTCAATATGATTTTGCTTAGGCGAACCGTGATTTCTTCTTGATATAGCGCAGCTTTACGCTTTATACTCTCGCAGTTGTGGAAGTTGCCAGCGTTTTTCTTGAGCAACTTCTGTTGAAAATTCTAATAGGTTTTTGGGGAAATCATGAAACATGCTATGCGATTAAAGTCGAGAACGCTGGGTGCCTCTCTGGTGCTGGGTGCTTCGCTTTTGGCTGCTGGGATGCCAGCTTGGGCGGTAAAAGATAGCCCAGGTGGTCCTGCAGTCAAGCAGTTAAACCTGCAAACACCCGTGACACAAATCGCGGAGCAGATTTATTCCATCCACAACCTCATGCTGTATATCTGCTTGGCGATTTTCGTCGCAGTGTTTGGTGTGATGTTTTACTCCATTTTGAAACATCGCAAGTCCTTGGGTCACAAGCCTGCTACTTTCCATGAAAGTACCACCGTTGAGATTCTGTGGACTATCGTACCTTTCTTCATCGTGATTGGTATGGCGTTGCCTGCAACTAAAACAGTGGTGGCGATGAAAGATACTGCGAACGCAGATATCACGATCAAGGCGACAGGTATGCAATGGAAATGGGGTTACGATTACCTCAAAGGCGAAGGTGAAGGTATTTCCTTCCTGTCTACATTGGCAACGCCACGCAGCCAAGTTGGTGCGCCAGGTTTAGCGCCTACGGAAGCACGTGGCGTCAATTACCTGTTGGAAGTAGATAACGAAGTCGTTGTCCCAGTCAATAAAAAAGTACGCATTATCACAACGGCCAATGACGTTATTCATGGTTGGACTGTTCCCGCTTTCGGCGTGAAACAAGATGCGATCCCAGGTTTTGTTCGTGATACATGGTTTAAAGCTGAAAAAATCGGTACTTATCGCGGCCAGTGCGTTGAATTGTGCGGTAAAGAACATGCCTTCATGCCTATCGTCGTGAAGGTTGTTTCGGATGCAGATTACACCGCGTGGGTCGATGGCAAGAAAAAAGAAATGGCTGCAAAAGCCGATGATCCAAGCAAAGTTTGGACTGTGGATGAATTCAAGCAACGCGGTGAAAGTGTCTACGCCGCCAATTGCGTGGCGTGTCATCAAGCAAACGGTAAAGGTGTTCCAGGTGCGTTCGCCGCCTTGGACGGTTCTGCCATGGTGAATGGCCCGAAAGCTGCACAAATCAACATCTTGTTGAACGGTAAAGCCGGTATGCCAGCATGGAAAGCGACTTTGTCAGATACGGAAATTGCGGCGGTAATTACCTATACGCGCAATAGCTGGTCGAATAAGGCAGCCGAAAATATCGTCCAGCCAGCCGAAATTTTGGCTGCGCGTAAGTAATTGAACAGGAGATAGAGATGAGTAATACAGCAGCTGATCACGCACACGATCACTCCCATGGTCATGATGACCACGCACATGATCACCATGATCATCCTCATGGCTGGCGTCGTTATTTGTACGCCACCAACCACAAAGATATCGGTAATTTGTATCTGTGGTTCGCATTCTCAATGTTGATGCTTGGTGGCGTCATGGCTTTGGGCATTCGTAGTGAATTATTCCAGCCTGGCCTGCAATTAATGCAACCAGAGTTCTTCAATCAGTTGACCACGATGCACGGTTTGATCATGGTTTTCGGTGCAATTATGCCGGCCTTCGTTGGATTTGCTAACTGGATGATTCCTTTGCAAATCGGCGCATCCGATATGGCATTTGCCCGTATGAATAACTTCTCCTTCTGGTTAATGCCTCCTGCAGCATTGCTGTTGGCCGGTTCTTTCTTCGTTCCAGGTGGCGCAACCGCTGCTGGTTGGACCTTATACGCACCATTGTCGACACAAATGGGACCTGGTATGGACATGGCAATTTTTGCCGTTCATATCATGGGTGCTTCTTCCATCATGGGCTCTATCAATATCATCACAACGATTTTGAATATGCGCGCTCCTGGCATGACTTTGATGAAAATGCCAATGTTCTGCTGGACTTG
>CAUPNA010000103.1:0-16663 GCA_963512475.1 uncultured Undibacterium sp. | reverse complement strand
TGGGTTCTTGTCGAAGTCTTCGCAATTTCGACGCCTAATTAAAGCCCATCCCCACCCTAGCCCTCCCCTTGAAGGGGAGGGGAAGCGAAACTCTCCTCGCAATAAAAACCCGTGCAAAAACACCACAAATTTTCACACTTCATCCCCTAATTTTTTCGTTTGATCCCAACACGAAAAACATTGTCCCAAAGTTGTTGATGTTCATCCCGCCAAGCTGGTGAGATGAAAAACCCTATGCCAAAGTTCTCTTCGCTGGACGAGATTGAAGTTTGATAGTTGAGAATCCTCGGAATACCAATTGAGCGATTTCTCGGATATCAAAAGCCAGCGTCATTAATTTTCAACAGGACATAGTTATGTACAAAAAAAGACGTAGCGGCGGCTTGGCGCGAGTTTCTTTTCAATCGCGTTCGGAGAGCATTTTTGGAAGAGACTCTTCTACAGAAAGACTCACAGTAAAGGCAAGTATCTTGAAACATCAGTCTTTGCTTCAAGCACTACTCAAAAATACTTCAAGTCAAACCAATCCATCATTCGTACACCTATAGAGCAACATCAGCACATCAAGGAAAAAATATGCAGAACAAGACTCATCGTTTTAAAAAGACTTTATTGGCACACGCCTTAGTGGTGGCATTTGGCGTCACTTTGACGTCCATAGCCGGCATACAATCCGTCTATGCGCAATCAAATGCCAGCGCAACAATTTACGGTAAAGTGGATAGTGCGGCAGGGGCTACTATCTCATTGCAAAATACCGATACAGGCTTAAAACGTCTAGTCACTTTAGATGCGGATGGACGCTACAGCGCGACCGCTTTACCTCCGGGGCGTTACAAAGTTGAATTATTAAGAGGCGGCAAAGTCGCGAGTACGCAAGAGCTCGATGCCATTGTTGGTCAAGGTGTTGACGCCTCATTCCTGAGTGCGGCAACGCAAACCGTGACTGTGTCTGCGATGCGTTCCAGAATCGACGTGTCGAATACTAATAATGGCGCGATTTTCACCGCCAAGGATTTGGCGCGTTTGCCGATCCAAAACAACTTAACTGCCGTCGCTCTATTGGCGCCGAACACGACCAAAGGCGATGCCGCTTACGGCAATGTCGCTAGCTTCGGCGGTGGTGGTGTGTCCGAGAATTCTTACTATGTGAACGGTTTTCCGGTCACCAATCCTTTATCGCAAACGGGTTCCACCGCTTTGCCTTGGGGCGCGGTACAACAAACTTCTGTGATCACCGGTGGTTTCGGCGCCGAGTTTGGCCGTTCAATTGGTGGCGTGATGAATATGACGACTAAGAACGGTACCAATAATTGGGAAGCGGGTGCTACTTTTAGCATTAGCCCTAATTCTTTACGCGCTAAACGTGCCGATATTTACTACCCGTATAACGGAACCGTCACTGCACCGGATGGAAAAATTCGTTTTCGCACGTCTTCACGTGAAGACAGTGTCAAACAATACGGCCTGACTTTGGGCGGCCCACTCATTGCTGATAAATTATTTGTGTTTGGTGCGGTAGAAAAAATCGATAGCTACACCGGACAAGTGAATGGCGATCTGGTTTCCAGTAACTCTTTAAAGGATAACGGCTGGGCAAAAACCAACACCGAGACGGTGCGTTATTTGACCAAATTCGATTGGAATATCACCGATGATCATCGCTTGGAATTGACTTCTATCGGCGATCGCACTAAATCAGTGGTGGGAACTTATGGCTACGACAAAGTCAGCGATACGCATAACAATGTCAAGTTCACCGAAACGACAGCAACCAATCCTGCCGCACTCGGCGCCGGTGCGCAGACGAATATGCTGAAGTACACAGGTCAACTGACGCAGGATTTAACTTTAACTGCAATGGGTGGCCGCTTGAAAGCACCACGTGGCGTGACCTATTACGGTAGTGATCCAAACAATAGCAGTACCCATACCGTGACTTCCACCGTCGATGGACGCCAGCCTGATTTAAACAAACTCGGCTTGTATAGCGTCAATGCGAATCGCTACGGTGGTAATTTGAGCCGTCCGGGTGAAGATCAGTTGGATTCTTTGCGTCTCGATCTTGAATACAAAATCGGCGCGCATACTTTGCGTGCGGGTCTGGATCGCAATACGATTGAGTCCGGCATGGCGGGGGTAAAGAGCTCTGGTAATGGTACTTGGAATTACTTCAAAGTCGATGGTGATCCAACCAAACCCGCCGAAGTCTCGAATGGTCGCCAAGCGATCGTGGCCAATTATGGCGGCTACGGTACACAGGGCTATTATGTGAATGAATTCATATTTGATAGTCTGACCTCAGCCAAGGCTACCCAATCAGCGCAATATCTAGAAGACCGTTATCAAGCCACAAAAAATCTATTGATCGTTGCGGGTTTGCGTAATGATCAGTACAGCAATTCCAATGGTGATGGCGAAAAGTTTATCAACATGAAAAACCAGTTGGCACCGCGTGTGTCCGCGTCTTGGGACGTCAATGGTGATTCAAGTCTGAAAGTATTCGGTAGCGCCGGTCGTTACTATTTGCAATTGCCAACCCAGGTCGCCGCCCGTGCCGCGAGTCGTTCTACGTTTATGAACCAAGACTTCACTTACACTGGCATCGATAGTAAGGGTCAGCCTACCGGTTTGAAAGCGATTAACGTCGCCTCATCCCCAGACGGTGAATCTGGTACCCGCAAAGATCCACGTTCGATTGCATCGCGCGATCTCAAGCCGAATTTCCAAGATGAAATGACTTTAGGTTTTGAAAAGGCGGTGAACCCAAGTTTGAATTTGGGTATGAAGTTCACTTACCGCAATCTTGGTGCGGGGATTGATGATACCTGCGACACGCGCTTAATCGCTGATTACTCCAAAAAGGCTGGTGTCAAGCAAGATGGCGTACCGCGCGACTATCTCTCATGCTGGATCTTCAATCCGGGTGAAGCATCCACGATCTGGGTAGAAAGCCACAATGATCAAGGTGATGCGACAGGTAACGGCCGTTGGGTGACTTTCAGCGCTAAAGAAATGGGCTATCCAAAAGCCGAGCGCAAATATGCGGCGATTGATATGTTTGCCGAGCATCCATTCAGCAATTCTTGGTACGGTAAGTTCAACTACACCTGGTCGCGTAGCAAGGGCAACATGGAAGGTCAAACCAATTCTGATACTGGCCAGCTAGACGTTGCCGTGACAGCCAATTGGGATTTTCCTGAGTTCATGACCTTTGCCAACGGGGTTTTGCCAAATGATCGTACCCATCAAGTCAAAGCATTCGGTTTCTATGAATTGAATTCTGAATGGAATATCGCCGCGAATCTCTTGCTGCAATCCGGTCGCCCGAAAACCTGCCGTGGCACTGATCTGGTGTCCGAGCATGGTGAAAATCCGAACTATCCTATCGGTGCGGTTTGGGGTGGTCCGGGCTACGGATCAGCCTACAGCTTCTGCGATGGCAAACCAGCGCCACGTGGTTCTTTAGGTCGCATGCCAACAGAAAAGCGTTTAGATCTGAGTCTGACCTATAAACCACATCAATTGCAGGGCATGGTGTTTGGTGTTGATGTATTCAATGTATTGAATGATCAATCTGCCTTAACCCGCAATGAATCCTATGGCAATTCCAGTGGAAGATTAGGCTCAACCTATGGCGGCGTGCGTCAGTATGCCGATCCATTGACGGTCAAATTGCGAGTGGAATACAACAAGCGATTCTAAGTTAGTTTAGTTGCACTTTTTGTGTGGAGATAGCCGGGGGGACTTCGGCTGTCATTTCGGAGCTGTTTGCACTTTGTGCGAGCGGCTCTTTTTTTTTGAATTTTTAATGACGGACATTGCGGGCATTGGATTCTGTAAGATAGGCTCAACTTGATTGACGCCAAGGTAGCGTTATTAGCCGGAGCGCCACTAAACAGTCCCCTCCCTTTCAAGGGGAGGGCTAGGGTGGGGATGGGGTAAAGTAAAGCAATCCGCAGTTCTTATTGCGCGACTTTGAATAAGCATTTCTCCAACCTGGACAGCGCTCACCCTCACCCTCGCCCTCACCCGCTAGCGGGAGAGGGAACATTCAGATCAACAGATCTCGTAGGGCGGGTGCAACCCGCGCCGCCAAGCTATCGAGCATCTGAGCTACGCAGGTTGCACCTGACTTACCAATCGCATACTTACTTCACTGGCAGCCGCCCATCACCGGCCAGCACATTGATCTAAACCAAACTAAGTTCTTGCACCCACTGGTCTTACCGCCTGATAAATGCAATTAAAGCTACACTAGCACCCGTTTGTTAATTGGTATTCGTCCTATTAAAATTCCTCGCTCAAATTTGTCATTCTTTCTCGAATAGAGGATACTTGCAATATGGGAATTTCTAGAGACTTTCCACTACGTTTGATCGCAAGGTTTTTTACCCAGAAACCACGCGCATTCAAGCATTAAAATTAAAACAAATTGGCACTTCTTGAACTTTAAACAAGTAAGGAACAAGCATGACCTCATCCCATTTTGCCGAACTCATGGCATATGCCCAAGAACATTCTGGCTCAGCCAGCAAACGTCAAGGCGGCTTTATCGCTGCTTATTATGAAAACACCGATCCTGATGAAATCACCACGCGTGGCGCGGCGAATTTGTTTGCCTTGGCGAATGCGCATTGGCGCTTATTAGATTCGCCCCGTGCGGCGAATAGCCCGAAGATCCGCGTGTTTAATCCTAGTTTGGCCGAAGATGGCTTTGTTAGTGAACACACGCTCGTGCAGATTGTGAACGACAATATGCCTTTTCTGGTTGATTCCGTCACGATGGCGATTAACCGCAGTGGTCGTACCGCGCACTGGATCGTCCATCCTTTGATGAGCGTGGCGCGCAATGCCGATGGCAGTATCGACACCGTGAGCACCGTCGCCGCAGCGCAAGCAGCTGGGCGTAATGATGCCGTCGAATCCCTGATCTTGGTCGAATGCGACCGTATCGTCAGCGCAGCAGAGCAAAAAGCTTTGGTCGATGAATTGACCCATATCTTGTCAGACGTACGTGGTGCAGTCGTGGATTGGCAGCCAATGTTGAATCGCGTCAAAGACCTCATCACCGCCTCAGAAAAATTCACAGGCACGCACCAAAGTCATGGCGAAGGTATCGCCTTCTTACGTTGGTTAGAAGACCGTCACTTCACTTTCCTCGGTGCGCGTGATTACGAACTCAAACGCAATGGTAATCAAGTCAGCTTGGTCGCCTTGCCAGACTCCGGCCTCGGTATTTTGCGCGGCAAAGTACAAACTAACGAAACAACCTTGCCACCAGAAGTGGTTGCCCTGATCGATTCTGAAGAAACCGTCTTAGTCACTAAAGCCATGACGCGCGCAACGGTGCATCGTCCAGCCTGGCTCGATTACATCGCCGTCAAACGCTTTAACGATGCGGGTGAAGTGATCGGTGAATCACGCTTCCTCGGTCTCTACACTTCCACTGCCTATTCCGCAGCCGTCAACGAGATTCCACAAGTACGCCAACGCACAGCCGCCGTCATGAGCGCAGCAGGCGTGGTACCTGAGAGCCATGCAGCAAAAGCTTTGCAATCAATTCTCGATGATTATCCACGCGATGAATTATTCCAAGTCGATACTGCAACCTTGACCGATCACGCGATTGGCATTTTGCGTTTGCAAGAACGTCAGCGTGTACGCTTGTTCTTACGCCGTGATCCATTTGGTCGTTTCACTTCCGCGCAAGTATTTGTGCCACGTGACCGCTACAACACCGAGCTGCGCGTCAAGATCAGTAGTGAATTGATGGCAGCATTAGATGGCCATTCCATCGAATTCACCCCGATGCTGACCGACAGCCCATTAGCGCGTATCCATTATTTGGTACGTGCCAAAACCGATGCGCCGATGAGCACTAATGTGAACGTCTCCGCACTCGAAGCCCGTATCGCCAAACTCGCCCAGCGTTGGGAAGACGATTGCAGCACGGAGCTCTTGCGCACCCATGGTGAAGGCCGCGGTTTGGATTTGGCAAATCGTTTTGCCAATGCTTTCCCTAGCGCGTATCGTGAAGATTTCACGCCACAAGGCGGTGCCGAAGATGCGGATATCTTGGCGCATCTGTCCAAAGCCTCACCGCTGGCGGTCAAGCTTTATCGCCCACTTGATGCAGTAGCAGGCTTGTTACGCTTTAAGATTTACAACACCTCTAAAGTGGCATTGTCAGATTCCTTGCCAGTGCTAGAACGCATGGGCGCACGCGTGCTCGACGAGCATCCATACCACGTGGCCGATGGCGATAGCGAATTGTGGATTCATGATCTGGGTTTGCAATTACCAGTCGCCACTGATTTGACCGCAGTCAAAGCCCGCTTCGAAGAATTATTCTGCCAAGCATGGCGCGGTGAAGTCGAAAGCGATGACTTAAATCGCTTAGTCTTGAACACAGCCCTCGACGCACGTTCCATCGGCGTCTTGCGCGCTTGCTCACGCTACTTCAAGCAACTCGGTTTCGCTTACAGCCAAAACTATATCGAAGCAGCATTGAACAAAAACTGCGGCATCACGCAATTGATCGCCGAATTATTCGGCGCACGTTTCAAGCCAGATTATGTCGGTGATCGTGATGTCGCACAAAAGCATATCCGCGAACAAATCGAAGCCGCGATGAGTCAAGTCGCCAGCCTCGATGAAGACCGCATTTTGCGCCAATTCATCGCAACGATCTTGGCAACTCTGCGTACCAACTTGTGGCAAACCACAGAAACAGGCGCGTTCAAATCCTACATGAGTTTCAAACTCAATCCACGCGAAGTGCCCGGCGTGCCAGAACCAAAACCGCTGTTCGAAATCTGGGTTTATTCCCCACGTGTCGAAGGCGTGCATTTACGCGGCGGCAAAGTCGCCCGCGGTGGTTTGCGTTGGTCTGATCGTCGTGAAGATTTCCGCACCGAGATTCTTGGTTTGGTTAAAGCACAGCAAGTCAAAAACACCGTCATCGTGCCAGTCGGCTCCAAAGGTGGTTTCGTCCTCAAAAATCCACCAGCGATGAGCGACCGCGAAGCCTATCAAGCTGAAGGCGTGGCGTGCTACAAGATCTTCTTGTCCGGCATGTTGGATGTGACCGATAACATCGTCAAAGGCAATGTCGTCCCACCGACCAAAGTCGTGCGCCATGATCCAGATGATCCCTACTTGGTCGTCGCTGCCGACAAAGGCACGGCCACTTTCTCTGATATCGCCAACGGGGTCTCCGCTGATTACGGCTTCTGGCTAGGCGATGCATTTGCCTCCGGTGGCTCGGTCGGTTACGACCACAAAAAAATGGGCATCACCGCACGCGGTGCATGGGAATCGGTCAAACGTCATTTCCGCTCATTCGGTCACAACACGCAAACCACGCCATTCACGGTCGCGGGTATCGGCGATATGTCGGGCGACGTGTTTGGTAACGGCATGCTGTTGTCCGAACAAATTAAATTGTTAGTCGCATTCGACCACCGTCATATTTTCATCGACCCAACACCAGATGTCGCCAAGTCATTTGCCGAACGTCAGCGCATGTTCAATCTGCCCCGCTCTAGCTGGGAAGATTATGACAAGAGCCTGATCTCGAAAGGCGGTGGCATCTATCCACGTGGTGCCAAATCAATTAGCTTGACACCCGAAGCCCGCGCTGTCTTAGGTATAGAGACCGAAGAATTGACTCCAGTTGAATTGCTCAAAGCGATCTTGCAAGCGCCTGTCGATTTGCTCTACAACGGCGGTATCGGTACCTACGTCAAAGCGACTTACGAAACCCACGCTCAAGTCGGCGACAAATCCAGCGATGCTTTCCGCGTCAATGGTAACGAGCTGCGCTGCAAAGTCTTGGCAGAGGGTGGTAACCTCGGTTGCACCCAAAACGGACGTATCGAATTCGCGCAAAAAGGTGGCCGCATCTACACCGACGCGATTGATAACTCCGCAGGTGTCGATTGCTCCGATCACGAAGTTAATATCAAGATCTTGGTCGGCGCGATCACCGAAGCAGGCGATCTCACGCTCAAACAACGCAATGACTTGTTAGCTTCGATGACCGATGAAGTCGGCCACTTAGTCTTGACCGACAATTACTACCAAGGCCAGGCACTCGACATCGCTTGCCACCGTCCTTTGTATGTACTCGATGGTCAACAACGTTTGATGCAAACTTTAGAAGGTCAAAAGCGTCTGAATCGTGCGATTGAATTCCTCCCATCCGATGAAGAAATCGCCCGTCGCCGCGCACATAAACAAGGTCTCACCGCACCAGAAAACGCCGTCGTTTTGGCCTACGCCAAGATGGCCGTGTTTGATGAATTGGTCGCCTCCAATTTGCCAGACGACCCCTTCTTCAGCCGTGCGTTAAAAGCCTACTTCCCACAAGTCTTGTCTGAGAAGTTTGCCGATGCCATCGCCAATCATCAATTGAAACGTGAAATCATCGCGACCTTTATCACCAACACCGTGGTCAATCGCACTGGCGCAACTTTCGTCAATTTCATCGCCTCAGAAGCCGCCGCTTCCGCTGCCGATGTGATCCGCGCCTTCACACTGGCACGCGAGATTTTTGATCTGGAAGCACTGTGGGATCAAATCGATGCGCTCGATTACAAAGTCGATTCTAAATTGCAGTTAGACCTGCTCAGCAAATTGACCGCCATCGCCCAACGCGCCTCACGCTGGATGCTACGCGCCCGCACCGCCAACGCCGACCTGCCAACGCTGATCCAACGCTACCAACCAGGCGCACGCGAACTACGAGCCAACGTAGCGACCTGGTTACCAGCCGCAGCCTACGCCAGCTTACAAGAAGCCAGCGCAGCCTTGGTCAAAGCCGGTGTCGAAGCAGGCCTGGCAGAAAACTTAGCCGCGCTGGAATTCATCTTCCCAGCTTTGGACTTAGTCGATCTGGCACAAAGCACAAGCAGTGATTTAGAAAAAGCCGCCCGCACCTATTTCGGCGTCGATGCCGAATTAGGTTTAACCGGATGGCGCGATCAAATCAACCGCCTGCCAACCGACACGCTATGGCAAACACAAGCCCGCGGCAGCGCCCGCGACGACGTGTATTCCATCGCCAGCCAAGTCACCAAATCACTGCTATCACGCCAAGAAGACATCGCAACCTGGCGCGAACAACACACAGCAGCGATTGTGAAGTTGAATCAATTGTTGGCGACGATTACGACGCAGGGTGCGGATTTGGCGCCGGTGTCTGTGGCGTTGAGGGAGTTGCGTAGTTTGGCTTGATGTTAATTAAGGTTAAAGGGCGAACGCGGATTTTGTGTTCGCCCTTTTTGTTTTTGTGTGATTCGGCAGTGACTAAAAGTATGAATTGTCTTTGGCGATGTTGTATGTCAAGACTTGACCCTATTTTCCTGGACAATTGATTGCAGTGAAAGATACGCCAGAGGAAAGGACTGATGGTGCGAAATTCAAATGATAAATCATTGCATACTGGCTTGAGCTGGGACGATCTTCGCTTTGTATTAGTGCTCACCGATTCGCGTGTTCTAGCCACCGCAGCGGAGCAGCTTCAAGTAAGTCAGACTACCGTATTTCGACGCATAAAGGATATAGAAGAGCGCTTAGGCACCCGTCTATTCGACCGTGGACGATATGGTTATGTTCCCACATCATCTGCCACTTCTTTAATTGAAATTGCGAGACAGTTCAATGACGATGTGAATCGCATTGCTTTAAGTATTGCTGGGCTAGACGAACGCCCCAGCGGAAAAGTGAGATTAAGTACCACCGATACGATAATGGCCGCGATTCTAAAAGAGATTCTAACGCCACTACATCAAGCACTTCCACTTATTCATTTAGAAATCCAAAGTTCGAATCAAGTGATGAACTTGAGTAAGCGCGAAGCGGACGTTTGCATTAGACCTTGCGATACCCCACCAGATCATCTTGTCGGCAAACGACTATGCAAAATGGAATCAAGCATTTACGCACCAGCTAGTTGGGCCGACGTCTCATATGACAATATAAACACATTTCCTTGGATCGGCCCGGACGATTCACTCTCACATCTTCAATCTACACAGTGGCTTGCAAAGAAAGGCCTACTTGAGAAAACAATCATTTCTAGCAATAACCGACAAAACATAGCATTTGCAGCAAGTGCTGGACTTGGACTCGCAATTTTGCCATGCTATATAGGAGATCGTGACGAGAACCTGAGGCGAGTTTGCGCTCCTATTGTAGAGCTAAAAACAGAACTCTGGATCCTCTACCATCCCGACTTACGTCAATCCAAGCGAATTACAAGCTTCGTGAATACTCTTTTTCAATTGCTTTTGCCATATCAACCTTTGATCGAAGGGTCGCTGCCGAAGTATTAGAGTATCAGCATTTTTTGACCGGCTATAGGACAGACGCCAATAGAACCTTATCCACACCGCGGTTTCTACTCTTAGTAAGCGCCAATTCATTTTTTTGCATAGCTCGGGCTAAGCAATCAGCACACATGTGCATATCCATTTACTCCCTGTCGTCCACCCTTGTTTCAGACTTGCACTTCTACCCTTTCAAATCTGAAACCTTACGTTCCTTCAACGCTCATTTTCGATAGAAGCTAAGGTCGCTATTATTCTGAACATGACAAGGTAGTTCAAATATGTAACGCCGTTACTTAGCTACCTCCTTTGAAAGGTCAAAAAATGAAATCGTTTAACCTGCACAAAATAATTGGTGCACTTATTGTGATGTTGTCGCTATGCTTTACAAGCATCTCGCAAGCAAATACGAATCATTGTTCGGCGCCCGAGTATCGGCAGTTTGATTTTTGGGTTGGCGCGTGGGAAGCACGCGATAGAGATAATAGGCTTCTGGGATATCAGCTTATAGAAAAGATAGAGCGCGATTGTGTTCTTCAGGAATGGTGGCGAGGAGCGACTGAAGAAAACGGACAAGGAACAAGTTTGAGCATTTACGATTCAAAGAAACGGATGTGGAATCACACGTGGATGAGTGTTAGAGGGAATCTACAAAGCATCGATGGCAATTGGACTGGGCAACAAATGCTGATGACTGGGTACTATCTAAATGCTCAAGGTTACCGCGAATTCCACCGTACTCAGTGGAAACCGTTGGAAGACGGCAGAGTTTATCATCTATGGGATTCATCTATCGATGGTGGTGCGACTTGGAATGTCGTACACGAGGCTTGGCTAACTAAGACCACAAATCCAATTCAGAAGTGAGAAAAATGCGATATTTATCTTTAGCGACTATCTTGTCGTTCTCTGCTATGACACTCATGATCACGTCAAACGTGGCATTTGCTGATATTAAAAATACTCATACAAATTTTCAAAAAGAAATGAGAAGTGGTAGTAAGTCTGATATTTTGTCGATGGATCCACATACTATTGCGGAGTCTCTGCAATTAGATGTACTTGGAAATATTTACGAACCGGAAGCGCGGGGTCAAGTCTTGACATAACACATTGATGATCTGACTAAAGTGCTTGAATTCGGAGCACGGGTTCAGGCTTTACATTTGATATCACTCTTTCGCCATCCTAGACTTCACCGTAACTAAATCGACGGGAGATTGAAATGGCGAGACCATTGTGCATAGAGTATGCAGGTGCTTTGTAGCACGTCACCGCCCGCGGGAATGCACGAGCGAGATTTATGCCAATGCCAATGACGATGATAGCCAGCGGTTTTTATCGCTGTTGAAAATCGTGGTGGATCGCTATGATTGGTATTGCCACGCTTACTGTCTGATGGACAATCACTACCACCTTTTGATTGAAACAAACCGAGCAAGTTTGTCTGACGACCGATTGGGTTCTGGGTGGATTTGCCAAGACCAAGAATATCGCACAGCAGCGCTATCGTGAATTTGTACAGCAGGGCAAAGGACAGCCTTCTCCTTGGCAGTGCCTGAAGAACCAAATCTATCTCGGTGACGACGATTTTGTACTTACTATGCAATGCAAACTCGATCCCGAACAATCACTCAAAGACATCCCCCCCCAAAAAAAAGCCTCCATTAAACCATTGGATTACTTTGTGAATTTGGAAAACACGCGAAATGAAAATATGGCACTGGCATACTTAAGTGGGCACTACACGCTTGAGCAAGTAGGTAGCCATTTTGGGGTAAGTTACGCGACGGTTAGTCGGGCTGTGAAACAGAAAGAACGTGGTGTTGATTGATTGTTGAATGTCAAATGTAAGGTTTGACCCCATGCTTTTTTCTTCATTGAGTAACTTGGCAATATTTTATCCGAATGAGAATTTTCCGCCTTATTTTTTGTGCCTTAATCCTGAAGATGTTTAACTATCAGGCTAGTTTAATGCTTCGCTGCCGCATTCAAGTCCCGCTCACATTTGCCGGAATTGATGTTGATAAGACTGCGACACCGTCAACCATTCGTCAGAATGCCGCATGCGTAAAGATACTCCCCCATCCACACGTTTGACCGCATCAATCGCACTGACTTGAATGACCGCGCTGCGCGAGATTTGCCAAAACTGTTCTGGGTCGAGTTGCTGCATCAATTCTTTGATGGTGGTTCGAATATGCGCGCCAAACGATTTGGTTTCCACCTTGGTGTACTTCGCATCGGCGCGAAACGCCAGCACTTCATTGATATCGATAAAGCGCAATTGATTGCCGTACGAGGCTTGTATCCAACGCAGTGGCCCCGCTTTCTTTTCGCTACTCATGCCGGACAAATCAGCGGCTTGCTGCGGCAACTTGTCCTTCATGCGCTGCACCGTCAATGCCAAGCGCGCCATATCCAAAGGCTTAAGCAAATAGTCGACCGCCCCTTGGTCGAAGGCATCCACCGCATATTCGTTATAGGCGGTCAGAAAAATGATATGGGCTTTGTGCGTCGCTAAGCGTGCTACATCCACACCAGACAAGCCCGGCATGCGCACATCAAGAAAAGCAAAATCCGGCTTGGTTTGATTGAGTAAATGAGAGGCGGCGATGCCGTCGCCAGCCTCGGCAACGATTTCTAACTCTGGCCATAATAATGCCAAGGCTGTTTTCAATTCCGTTCGCAGTATGCTTTCATCCTCTGCGATTAATGCGCTTGCGGTGACGCTCATGCTTTTGACTCTTTTGCAATTGCTTGGGCGCACGACTCGACAGGAATCACGATCGTCACCCGCAGCCCTTGTTCTGGTTCACTCTCAAATCCCAATTGCGCCTTCTCATCATACATGGCGGATAAACGTTCCTGCAAGTTAAGTAGACCCAAGCCATCGCCTAATTCTGCACACAAGCCTTTGCCATTATCCTGTACAACAATGCGCAAAGAATTGACTTCTTGGTACGCCGATATGTGTATAAGCCCGCCTTGCACCTGCGGCTCTATCGCATGCTCGATAGCGTTTTCCACCAAGGTCATCACGCTTAAAGGCGGAATCAAACAAGCCCGCGTTTGTTCGTCGGCGTCAATCTGAAATGTTAAGCGCTCGCCTAAACGAATTTGCATAATCAGCAAATAAGCTTGTGCCCTTTCCAGCTCTTGCCCTAGTGTCGTGGTCGGTGAACGCAAGTCGGGCATCGCTGCGTGTAAATAGGCGATCAAATGATTCAACATCAATTCAGAAGCATCGGCATCTTGCCGTATCAAAGCACGGACATTGGCTAAAGTATTATACAAAAAATGCGGTTCAATCTGTCCTTGCAATGCCGCCAATTTCGCTTCTAATAATTGTCTTTGCAATCGATGTTTGCGTTCTTCTTCTTGCAGCGCAAGTTGAGTTCGGCGACTCACTTCAGCGCTAACCGCTTCAGGCACAACAAAAGCCAAAACAAAGCCCAACAAAATCAATGGCAATAACCATGCCGGATGAGGTGCAACATCCGCTTGCCACAAAAATTGTTGCAATCTTGTCGCCAACAAAATCGCCACAGAAAACCCTAGCGACAACAATGTCCAACGAAGCCACGCTTGCTGCAAAACCTGCCAACGCATCACGGCATTGTGCGTCCATTTACTCAACACAAAACACGTCAAGATCGCAGTCAAATCTGCTACGGCGGTATTACGTTGCCACGCCAAACTGATGAGGACTAATAGCGCCGCACAAAGTGAAGGCAAGATAGTCCAATCAGCTTGATAAACTTGCCTACGTGTTTCGTTTTGAATTTGTGTTGAATGCATATCGATACCGATCAAGGTTCTAATTTGATGTCTTCAGGCTTTACCAAACTGCCTCTTAGCAACGGTGAGGCGGCAAATGCGAAGGATTGTCTTGCTTTACCGCCATAAACTGCAGGTACGGACATCAAGGTCAAATTACGCAATTGAAATGTGCCTTGACCACGCATACCTATCCCAACTTCCATCCGACTAGCGTTACTCGGAATACGGAATTGCTGCGACACGTTCAGCCAGTTGTCTTGCGCATTTCGCTCCATAAAAGAAATAGGTAAGTCCAGCTGCGTCAAAGTAATCGGTCCACGTTCATCGAAGAAACGTATCCACACATCCTTATCCGCGATTTCACCTTCTTGCTTAAAAAAGAAGGCCAAATTATAAGTTTCATCGCGCGAGGCTGTCACATCAATCACTTGCGTCAGCACCCCAGTATCAGACTCGGTCGCACTGCTTTTTGCAGTGATAGAAAACGCCGTATCCTTATCCTTGCTGGACGTCACTTTCCCAAACGCCAAGTCTAAGAAAAACAACTTTTCTTGCTGACTAAAGCTCGTCGTAAAATGCTTGCCCAGTGAGCCGCCCGCAATCCAACCAGCGGGTAACGGTGTGTTGATGTTTTCTGCAAACGAAGCATTGCCGACGATGGCGACGATGCTTGCCGCTAATAGTGTTTTCCAGTGTTTCATAATTTCACCTTCAAGTTGTTGAGGAATGAAACGAAGTCTAGACATGGTGAATTCCTAACACGAGCCGTATGCGATAAATGACTGTGATTTTACGATGAGAGATGCGTAAGTAGCGATAAACACACCGCGAAAATACGAATTAAAATTGAATACGGAAGCAATCCTAGACTCTACCGTAAATAGATCGATGTGAAATTGAAATGGCGAGACCATTACGGATAGAGTATGCAGGTGCTTTGTACCACGTCACCGCCCGCGGGAATGCACGAGCGAATATTTATGGCAATGACGATGATAGACAGCGGTTTTTATAGCTGTTCAAAATCGCGGTGGATCGCTATGATTGGTATTGCCACGCTTACTGTCTGATGGACAATCACTGTCACCTTTTGATTGAAACAAACCGAGCCAGTTTGTCTGACGACCGATGGGGTTCTGGGTGGATTTGGCAAGACCAAGAATACCGCACAGCAGCGCTATCGTGAATTTGTACAGCAGGGCAAAGGACAGCCGTCTCCTTGGCAGAGCCTGAAAAACCAAATTTATCTCGGTGACGACGATTTTTACTTACTATGCAATGCAAGCTCGATCCGGAACAATCACTCAAGGATATCCCCAAAAAACAAAAACAAGCCCCCATCAAACCATTGGATTACTTTGTCAATTTGGGAAACACGCGAAATGAAAACATGGCACTGGCATACTTAGGTGGGCACTACACGCTTGAGCAAGTAGGTAGCCATTTTGGGGCAAGTTACGCGACGGTTAGTCGGGCTGTGAAACAGAAAGAACGTGGTGTTGATTGATTGTTGAATGTCAAATGTAAGGCTTGACCCCCATTCGTACGTGAGTTATCCATTGCGCATAAACGTATCCTCGCATTGAGTTTGATGGAATATGCTGAACAAGCCGACAATCGCAATGCCGCAATGGTCGCAGCCTACCAATCAGGTGCCTACATGATGGCAGAAATCGCGAGCTATTTTGATGTGCATTACATGAGGGTGAGCAGAACGGTGCGGGCGGTTGAAAGGGGATTATGATGGATGTATTAATGTTGGCACTGACACCATTTGTGCGGGCATACTCTGCTGTTTGGTGATTGAATCCGTTCGCAGTATATTAGATATTCAAACCCATTTGCCGTATTGAGGAAATGTAATTTGACTCTCATGATAAATCTCACATTCAAGGCCAAAAAATGAAATATGTACCAAAACTTTGGGCGTCAATCGGTTTTATCTTATTAGTTTGGGTGACTATTTTTTTATATATCCAAAGGAAAAGCGCCGCTTTTCCCTTCCACCATTTACGACAATTACTTCCCGACTATCCATGGCATATATCTAATTTTTCTATCAGCTATGCTCTCTACACAACCGTTGGTTTTATGTGGTTGCAGATGGGCAGTTCATTCAAGCATATTACGTCCTTAGGTATTGCGATTGTAATTGGCAATTTTATTTATGAATTGTGGATTCCTTTCATTAATACACCAGACATCATTGATGCTGTGTACGGCGTAATTGGTAGCATACTAGGGCATCTATTTTTGTTTTATTTAAAGAAATATGGAATGAAAGAGAAAATCTGATCACATCAGAGCCAAGGGGCAAATCTTGACATGCCACATTAATGATTTGGCCAAAGTGATTGCGTTAGGCGTAAGCTGCGTCGTAGAAGAGTAGGCACGAACTTTATGCGTGCTCTCTTTGATACTATCGCAATGAGTTAAATGTAAGATACGCCCAAGGTTTAATCAACGGGACATTCCTCTTGATAAATCGCCTCCACCTTTTTAAGAAAGTATATTTATGCGAGTCATTTATTCAATATTGGCGGGTA
>CAUPNA010000102.1:0-16672 GCA_963512475.1 uncultured Undibacterium sp. | reverse complement strand
CGCATCTCCAATTTAGCATATTGTTCAGTGATCCCTTGACGACTAGTCATCTGGTGGTAGGTCTGCCAGTAATCACGATATCGCGCATCCATCTCTGTATTAATCGCTTCAAAATCGACACCCGCACGCAAACGCAATCCAAATTTTTCTATGCGTTTTTCCAAGATATGAGGACGTCCAACCAAGATCGGTTTTGCCAGCTTTTCATCCACCACGACTTGAACTGCACGCAAGACACGTTCTTCTTCGCCTTCAGCATAAACAATACGTTTGCGTGAATCGGGCGCTTTCTTGGCGATTTGGAATAATGGTTTCATGAACGTGCCACTGTGGTACACGAACTGTTGCAACTTATCGATATACGCCTGCATATCCTGAATAGGACGAGCGGCCACACCACACTCTTCCGCTGCCTTGGCAACGGCAGGGGCAATCTTAATCATCAAACGAGGATCAAACGGTTTAGGGATTAAGTATTCAGAGCCAAACGACAAATTAGAAATACCGTAAGCAGAAGCGACGACATCCGATTGCTCAGCCTGCGCCAGATCGGCAATCGCATGTACTACGGCGATTTCCATTTCACGCGTAATCGTAGTTGCACCACAATCTAAAGCGCCACGGAAAATGTAAGGGAAGCACAGCACATTATTCACTTGATTTGGAAAATCAGAACGCCCAGTCGCCATCACAGCGTCATCCCGAACAGCTTTAACTTCCTCAGGCAGAATTTCTGGCGTGGGATTAGCCAAAGCCAGAATCAACGGCCGTGCCGCCATGGCTTTTACCATATCTTGTTTCAAAACACCGCCTGCAGACAAGCCTAAGAAAATATCGGCATCAACAATTACCTCTTTCAGACTACGCGCCGTGGTTTCTTGTGCAAAACGTTCTTTATCAGGATCCATCAACTCCGCACGACCTTTATAAACCACACCGGCCAAATCGGTCACGAAGATATTCTCGATAGGAAAACCCAGATCGACGATCAAATCGAGGCAGGCCAGAGCCGCTGCCCCTGCGCCGGACACGACCAGTTTGCAATCGTTGATACTTTTACCAACGACTTTCAAACCATTCAAAATCGCAGCACCCACAATAATCGCGGTGCCATGCTGGTCATCATGAAAGACGGGAATTTTCATCTTGTCACGTAATTTGCGCTCAATATAAAAACACTCAGGCGCTTTAATATCTTCCAAATTAATTCCGCCAAAAGTCGGCTCTAAAGAAGCAATGATGTCCACCAGCTTATCGGGATCGGACTCATTGATTTCAATATCAAAAACATCGATTCCTGCAAACTTTTTAAATAGAACGCCCTTACCTTCCATCACAGGCTTAGATGCAAGCGGACCAATATTACCCAAACCAAGTACCGCAGTACCGTTGGTAATCACACCCACTAAATTACCACGCGCAGTATATTTAAATGCCGCTGCAGGATCCGCCACAATCTCTTCACATGGAGATGCCACGCCAGGTGAATAAGCCAAGGCCAGATCACGTTGATTGGTTAATTGTTTAGTTGGCGTTACGCTGATTTTGCCTGGGGTAGGAAATTCATGATATTCCAAAGCAGCTTGACGCAATTGTTTACGAAGTAACTCTTTTTGTTCTGGCGAATCCATGCTGGTCAATTCCTTCTTTATACAAACGAATAGGGGGTTGCTGATTCTAGCAGACAGGCAACATTTGCTTCATACGTATTTATACGAGTTCTATTACTTTTTTGCATAAACCTTAGTTCCACAACGACAATAAATTAATTTTTTAGCATTGAGTACAGATTTTTCGCGGTTTTACAGCACAATCTTATTCTGTACATCGAACAAAAATAAATACCTGACCTACTGCAACATTACCTACCTTGGCTATTTCAACGCAAAAATGTTGAGCTAAAATAATGCGACAAAAAATGATTTGTAGCCCAAAAAGCAGCACACTAGCGAAACTTCATTTGCTTAATTGCATGTTTTCCAGTATTTTTCCAAGACAAAAAAATATATGACAATAAAAGAATGCCTGACCAGTGTCTGTCTCAAAATTGAATGACACTTTTGCGCACCAGAAAGCGATAAAAGAAGATGGTAAAGCTGTTTCAACGCGAGAAAAATTTTGAAGCCTATGTCGCCAATAGCGTCGAAGAAACGCAGGTTGCCAATATGCTACACAATGCTAACTGGCGCTTGGGAGAAGAAAAATCCTGGCATCTGGACCAAGCAAATGGCCAATTACTCTTAACTTTTGATGATGGTTCCTTCGCTTTGGCACCTGCACAAATCGTCGGCACTTATCACCATCAGGATAGTAGTTTTTTGTGGGCGTGGGATCACCCGTCCGTACTCCCTGCGCTACAACGCAATGCCACCAACGTCAAACAATTTGGCAAGCAACAAGGTGCACGGGAACTCACCAAAAACAAACTCAAATGCACAGAACATCGCGCCTGGGAATTGACTGCGCTTACTATGCGCTTGAATCAGGCCAAAGGTGCCTACCGGGTTCAGATCAAACCGGGTGTGAGTATGTTTTTGACTTTCGGCGAAGTGCAGATCGCACACGAAGCAAAATCCTGATGACTTTTTTAACCGAGTTTGAAACGCTTTAGTTACAATGCCGGATGCTCTCAGAATTCGATCTCATTAAACAATATTTCGTACAAGATTACGCATCAGATCCGCGTTTTGCTTTAGGCATTGGTGATGACTGCGCACTGCTTAGTCCCACGCCTGGTACGCAACTCGCGATTTCCAGCGATATGCTCGTTTCAGGCAGACATTTTTTCCATGATGCAGATCCCTATCAACTTGGTCATAAGTGTCTGGCAGTAAACCTTTCAGACTTGGCTGCGATGGGTGCCAAACCACTCGCGTTCACACTGGCACTGTCATTACCTGAAGCGAACCCTACTTGGCTCGCTGCGTTTTCAAAAGGTCTTCTAACGCTGGCAAATGCCCATCAATGTCGTCTAATCGGCGGTGATACGACCAAAGGTCCGCTGAATATTTGCATCACCATATTTGGTGAATTACCGCCAGCATCCGCGTTACGTCGTGATGCGGCTAAGGCGGGAGACGATATTTGGATTTCAGGCAATTTAGGTGACGCACGCCTGGCACTCGCTGCGTATTGGAAGGAAGTGACATTGAGTGCGGAAGCGCATCAACAAGCTGCAACACGCATGCATCAACCAACAGCCCGCATCGCATTGGGTATAGCCTTACGAGGGGTAGCCCATGCGGCACTGGATATTTCCGATGGACTGATCGGCGATCTTGGACATATTTTAAGTGCATCCAAAGTCGGTGCGAGTTTGTACGCAGATAAGCTTCCAGCGGGCCCTGTTTTAGAACTTCAAGATTGGCATTTACGTCGAGAATTCACTTTAGCCGGCGGCGATGACTACGAGTTATGCTTCACCGCACCTATCGAGCAACGTGAAGCCGTTTTGGCGGCAGGTCGCTCCAGTAACACGGCGGTAACCCGTGTGGGTCAAATTGAAGTCGAGTCTGGCTTACGAGTGCTAGATCAATACGGCAAGGCGCTCGACCTACAACTGAAGTCCTTTGACCATTTCACTTCGCCTTAAGGATTTGACCCATTTTGGAAACTAATCCACATCCTATCTTGAAACCTGGCCCGAGCTTTATGCTCGCGCATCCTGCCCATTTTTTGTCTCAAGGATTTGGTAGCGGCTTATCGCCTATCATGCCAGGAACAGCAGGGACACTTTTCGCGTGGCTCAGTTTTGTTGTTCTGAGCTTACGCTGGCCCATGCTTTTTACTCCTCTAGTCTGGGGCGCCATTATTGTAATCGGCTATTTCATCGGCGTATGGGCTTGCGAAGTTACTGGAAAAAACCTAGGCGTTGCTGATCACGGCAGTATGGTTTGGGATGAAATCATCGCTTTTTGGTTGGTTCTCCTGCTCATTACGCCAGCGCCTCTCGATACTCAATTTTGGGCATTCATTGCATTTCGTTTTTTTGACATGGTCAAACCGCCTCCGATTGGCTATTTCGATCGGCAATTCAAAGGTGGTTTTGGTGTTATGTTTGACGATATCGTGGCAGCTTTCTTTGCCTTGTTGGTATTCGCGTTCTGGCGTACTTGGTGAACAGGCAATAGGTTTAGCTAAGCAAAAATCCTTCAGATAAATCACCTAAACAAAGATGCTAAGTGCTAAAGTATTCATGCAGGAAATAGATACGAGTACGTTCTAAATTCAAGGAGACAAAATCATGACTGACATGTTAGAACTAGCGGAAAAAGTGGGTGAAGCGCTCAGATCTAAAAAGCTATTACTTTCTGTCGCAGAGTCTTGCACAGGTGGCGGCGTCGCTTACGCCTTAACAGAAATTGCCGGTTCTTCCGAATGGTTTGATTGCGGTTTTGTGAGTTACTCCAATTCGTCGAAAACCGAAATGCTGGATATTTCCGCATCACTCATTGCGCAACATGGTGCTGTCAGCGAAGAGATCGCGGCGGCAATGGCAGAGGGTGCACTGGCAAATTCTGAGGCACACGTTTCTTTATCCACCACTGGCATCGCTGGGCCCGGCGGCGCAGTACCCGGAAAACCCGTTGGTACCGTGTGTTTTGGCTGGCGCGTTGGCGGTGTGACGCATACTGAACGTAAAGTGTTTGCGGGTGATCGACATGCAGTACGGGAGCAAACCGTGGCGCACGCACTCAATAAATTATTGCGTTATGTCGATGAGATTTAGTTTCATGAAAGACTGAATTGAAAACCAATGTTTAAAACTAAAAAGGCGCGAAGAAATTATTCTCCGCGCCTTTTTTTGTTTTTTGTTCTTAAGAATTACGCTTAACGAATTTGATGAGCGAATTTGATGAAAGAATTTGAGCGGCTAAATTAATTAACGGAACAGATTAATAGCGTCCCGCGTTTCCAAAGCCACACGCCGTGCCGCCTGCGCATAAGTTTCATCAGCTACTGGCTTGGCATACAAAATCGCCCGCGAAGAATTAATCATCATACCCGTACCATTGGCTGTACGACCAGCACGCACCGTCGATTCAACATCGCCACCCTGCGCGCCAACGCCAGGGATCAGCAAAGGCATATCACCGATCAAAGCACGCACTTGTGCAATTTCATTGGGGAATGTTGCACCGACGACGAGCGAACATTGTCCATTGGTATTCCATTTATCCGCCACTAATTGCGCGACATGTTGATACAAAGGCTTACCACCGACATCCAAAAATTGCAAATCAGAGCCGCCCGCATTTGAGGTTCGGCACAATACAATCGCGCCACGATCTTTCCATTCCAGATACGGTGCAACCGAATCAAATCCCATATAAGGATTCACCGTCACCGCATCGGCGTCATAACGCTCAAACGCTTCACGAGCATATTGCTCAGCTGTCGCGCCAATATCACCACGCTTCGCATCTAACACGATAGGAATGTTCGGATAAGTCGTTTTGATATAACGGCAAATCGCTTCCAACTGATCTTCGGCGCGCAAGGCCGCGAAGTAAGCAATCTGGGGTTTGAAGCTACATGCCAAATCAGCGGTAGCATCAACTATCGTCTTGCAAAAAGTAAATATTGCATCAGGCTGCCCCGCTAACTCTGCAGGGAATTTATTCACATCAGGGTCTAAACCTACACATAACAAGGAGTTATTGGTGGTCCAGGCACTGGAAAGTTTTTGTAAAAAAGTCACGGTATATCTCTATCATCTGAAATGAAATCGCGGACGTGATCTCAATAAAAAAGGGATAAAACCCGTAATTTCAACAGGTTTTCATCCCTCTATTATAAACCATCGTTTTTTCGTTCCAGCCAAATCACAGAACCTAGCAGCCAATTAGAAAGCCGCAATCCCCGTTTGCGCACGACCTAAAATCAATGCATGAATGTCATGCGTACCTTCATAGGTATTCACCACTTCCAAATTAACTAAGTGACGTGCAATACCAAACTCGTCCGAAATCCCGTTGCCGCCCAACATATCGCGTGCTGTTCTGGCGATATCCAAGGATTTTCCGCAAGAATTACGTTTCATAATGGAAGTGATCTCAACCGCAGCCGTGCCCTCATCTTTCATGCGACCAAGACGCAAGCAGCCTTGCAGCGCAAGCGTAATTTCAGTCTGCATATCCGCCAATTTCTTCTGCACTAATTGATTCGCCGCCAAAGGTCGGCCGAACTGGATGCGATCCATCGTATATTGACGCGCAGTATGCCAACAAAATTCAGCCGCACCCAAAGCACCCCAAGCGATACCGAATCGCGCAGAATTCAAACAAGTAAATGGGCCTTTTAAACCCTCCACATGCGGCATCAGATTCTCTTCAGGCACAAACACTTGATCCATCACAATTTCGCCGGTGACAGAAGCGCGCAAACCGACCTTGCCATGAATTGCTGGCGCGGACAAACCGTCCCAGCCTTTTTCCAAAATAAAGCCACGAATCCGGCCATCATCGGTTTTTGCCCACACCACGAACACATCAGCGATTGGACTATTCGTAATCCACATCTTCGCGCCGCTTAGCAGGTAACCGCCATCAACCGTCTTTGCGCGCGTCACCATACTGCCGGGATCAGAACCATGATCTGGCTCGGTCAAACCAAAACAACCGATCCACTCACCGGTAGCCAACTTAGGCAAATACTTACGCTTTTGCGCTTCGCTACCGAACTCATTAATTGGCACCATGACCAGCGAGGATTGCACACTCATCATCGAGCGATAGCCAGAATCGATACGCTCGACTTCACGTGCTACCAATCCATAACAAACATAATTCAAACCCGCACCACCGTATTCGGCCGGAATCATAGATCCGAGCAAGCCCAGCTCACCCATCTCCCGAAAAATCGCAGGATCAGTACGTTCATTACGGAAGGCATCCAAAATTCGTGGAGCCAATTTCTCTTCGCAATACACACGCGCCGCTTCTTGTACCATGCGCTCGTCGTCGCTCAGTTGCGAACTCAATAACAGCGGGTCTTCCCATTGAAATGATGCTTTTGCCATGTCAGTCTCTCAAATTCTTGTGGTTTGTCTTAGCATGATTGATGAACGTGATCCCAATCAGAATATCCAAGGGCATCAACGATTTTCTTCTTAGACCGACATGCTAACCGATTTAGACGCAAGTGGAAATTTGAACTGTGCCAATTTACTAGCTGAAATTGACATAAATATGGGAAATATGACATTTGGTCCCTCCGACAAGAATCGAACTTGTATCCCACGCTTAGGAGGCATGTGCACTATCCATTGTGCTACGGAGAGACTTTCGAAATCCATGCAAAACTTTTCATGGACTTCTCGATTCCTTGGCAAAAAATTAAAAAACTACCAAGGAACGAAGCCTACCATCTTACCTGACAGACCAACAACAATCAAATGCAATCCAAGCCAAACGATGAAACCGAATGCAACTAGCGTACAATAGCGCCTTTCTTGGTTTTTAACGACCCTCATCTACACGCATCGGCTCTTTTTAGCTCGGCAGAAGTTTTTTTATGGCAGTCATCTCTCTCAGTAACGCGCAACTGGCATTTGGTCACGTTGCCCTCCTCGATCACGCAGAATTTTCCATCGAAACCTCAGAACGGGTTGGTTTGATTGGGCGTAACGGCACCGGCAAATCCTCGCTGCTCAAAATCATCGCAGGCAACTTCAAGCTTGACGACGGACTTTTGGTGATGCAACAGGGCATCAAGATTGCCTATGTTGAGCAAGAGCCTCAATTTGATCCTGATCAAACCGTGTTTGACGCAGTGGCATCTGGCTTGGGTGATTTGCCTCAATTGTTGCAAGAATACGAAGCGATTACTGGCCAGTTTGGCGGCGATAATGATGATGCGCTGATGGAACGTATGCATGATATTCAGGTGCAACTTGATGCAGCCAATGCCTGGAGTCTGGGCAATACGGTTGAGACGACTTTGGAAAAATTGAATTTATCCAAAGACGCGATCATGAGCACCCTGTCTGGTGGTATGAAAAAACGAGTGGCTTTGGCTTGTGCTTTAGTCAGTGCGCCTGATGTTTTACTGCTCGATGAGCCGACCAACCATCTAGATTTTTCTTCCATCAAATGGTTAGAAGGATTATTGAAAGATTTCAAAGGCAGCGTGTTATTCATCACACATGATCGTAGCTTCCTCGACAATGTGACGACTCGCATCATCGAATTAGATCGCGGCAAAATCACTTCTTTCCCAGGCAATTTTACGACCTACCAAGTACGCAAAGAAGAACAATTAGAAATCGAAGAAGTTGAAGCGGCTAAGTTTGATAAATTTTTGGCGCAAGAGGAAGTTTGGATACGCAAAGGCGTGAAAGCTCGTCGCGTACGTGATGAAGGTCGCGTTAAACGTCTTGAACAATTGCGTCTGCAACGTGCAGCACGTCGTGATCAACAAGGTCAGGTGCGCCTCGATGTCACAACGGGTGAACGCTCAGGCAAGATTGTCGCGGAATTGGAAAATGTCAGTAAGAGCTTTGGCCCTAAAAATATTGTCGATAATTTCTCCAGCATCATTATGCGTGGCGATAAGATCGGTTTGATCGGTCAAAACGGTGCGGGCAAAACGACCCTATTGAAAATGATTTTGGGTGAAGATCAACCAGATAGCGGCACTGTGAAACAAGGTAGCAAATTACAGATCGCTTATTTTGATCAAATGCGCACGCAATTGAATGAAGAAGTCAGTCTGGCAGAAACGATTTCTCCGGGTAGCGATTTTGTAGAGATCAATGGTCAGCGTAAACACGTGATGTCTTACCTCGGCGATTTCTTGTTCGCACCAGAACGCGCCCGTTCACCAGTAAAAACTTTGTCCGGTGGCGAACGCAATCGTCTCTTGTTAGCGCGCTTGTTTGCCAAACCAGCCAACGTCTTAGTACTCGATGAACCAACCAATGATCTCGACATCGACACCTTAGAATTATTGGAAGAATTGTTGGAAGATTATGATGGCACAGTATTCTTGGTCAGCCATGACAGAACCTTCCTCGACAATGTGGTGACGCAAGTCATCGCGTCAGAAGGTGAAGGCGTCTGGAAAGAATACATTGGCGGCTATACCGATTGGGAAACCTACAAAAACTCGCCAGCAGGCAAAGCTGTAGCTGCGCCAGCGAAGCAAAAAACCGATAACAAGTCACCTGTAAGCAGCATGACTGCGCCTGCGGCAAAAGTCGAAGCCAAACCGAAAAAACTCAGCTACAAAGAGCAAAAAGAATTGGATGAATTGCCGACATTAATCAGCAATCTAGAAGCCGAACAAAAGACGATTTCTGCCAAACTTGCGGATGGTGATTTCTATAAAGACGCTACACCGGACGCCATCAAAAAACTCAATGAACGCTTTGCAGAGATTGATGAATTACTGATGGCAGCTTTAGAAAAGTGGGAAGCGATCGGCGGTTAAAACTGTCTGAAACCAAGCACCAAATCCAAATAAAAAAGAGAAGCTTAGGCTTCTCTTTTTCATTTTGGGGAGCGATCACTGCTATAAATTACGACCTAACGCGACACTTTTCTAAAAT
Organism: uncultured Undibacterium sp.; assembly: GCA_963512475.1. GTDB lineage: Bacteria > Pseudomonadota > Gammaproteobacteria > Burkholderiales > Burkholderiaceae_D > Undibacterium. The sequence continues at coordinate 7,122 of CAUPNA010000102.1, read as the reverse complement.
CACGCAATCGAAAACCCATCACAAATAACGAGCTGAAATACACCAGCATACAGGTAACGATAATGCCGCCCATGAAGGCTGCCCTAATCCAGCGATTACTCTGCAGCGCAATCCAATCCAGTTGCACAGCCAATCCAAAGCCCACCAGTCCCATTAGAAACAAAGCCACAGCCAATTTAACAAAGAACTTCAACCATCCGGCTGAAGGCACGTATAGCTCACGCTTCCGCAATCCGAAGTAAAGCATCCCTGCATTCACACAAGCACCTAGACCCACCGACAAGGCCAAACCAGCTTGCTGTATGAAAGGCACAAACAAGACGTTCATGATCTGCGTAATGACCAAAACAATCAGAGCGATTTTGACAGGCGTTCGAATATCTTGTTGTGCGTAAAAGCCTGGCGCTAAGATTTTCACCAAAATTAAACCAGTTAAACCGACTCCATAGGCGGCTACGGCTTTTGCAGTTTCATTCACCGCGTACGCGTCAAATTTACCATTGTGAAACAAGGTCGCGGTTAATGCATCCGACAAAGTTAGCAAGCCAACCGCTGCGGGCAATGCCAATAAACAAGTTAAGCGCAAACCCCAATCGAGCAAGGATGAATATTCTGCTTTATCAGCATTCGCTTTAGCCGCAGACAAGCTAGGCAGTAAAACTGTCCCCAGCGCGACGCCCAACATGGCTGAAGGGAATTCCATCAAACGATCAGCAAAATTCAACTGAGAGGCGCTACCATCAGGCATAAATGAAGCCCAAGTAGAATTGATCATAATGCTAATCTGTGTCGCAGACACCGCCAACACCGCCGGCCCCATCTGCCTCAACACCCGCCGTACTTTGGGATCGCGCAAAGCAAATGCGGGATTCCAAGAAATTCGCGGCAGCATACCGATTTGAATCAAGGAAGGAATTTGTATCGCCAATTGCAACAGGCCGCCAACAAAAACGGCAAACGCCAACGCATAAATTTGCTTTTCTTTTCCAAACCAAGCTAGTGAGAAATACGCCGCAACGATAAAACAAAGATTGAGTAAAACTGGCGTGAAGGCGGGAATCTTAAAACGCCGCCAGGTATTCAATATGCCACTAGAAAGCGCAACCAAGGACATGAAGCCAATGTACGGAAACATGATACGGGTAAGATTGACAGTCAAATCAAACTTCGGCGTACCTAAAAATCCCGAAGAAAACATCAACACCAGCACAGGAGCACCAAGCACACCGATCACACAAGTAAACAGCAAAGCCCACACCAACACAGTCGCAACATGATCGACCAACTCTTTCACTTCAGCATCGGAATTCTTATTACGATACTCGGCAAGAATTGGCACAAAAGCCTGCGAAAAGGCACCTTCTGCAAACAAGCGACGAAAAAAATTCGGAATTTTAAATGCCTGCACATAAGCATCCATCATCGCGGTCGCGCCAAAATAAGCGCCAAACAACACATCACGGATCAAACCCGTAATACGCGACAGCATAGTCATACTGCTAATTGCAGCCAGTGTTTTTAATAAGTTCATGGGGCGAGATTATAGCCTTTGCCCATTACAAAATTGAGTATTCAATGTAAGAAACGCCAGCAAATCACGAGAAACTCCGCATTTTTGCATTTACCGACAAAACAATCTCTGCTATACTTTCGAGCTTCCCAAATGACTTAAAGCAATTTAAGCTATTTGACGAATTCGGAGAGATGGATGAGTGGTTTAAGTCACACGCCTGGAAAGCGTGCGTAGGTTCATAGCCTACCCGGGGTTCGAATCCCCGTTTCTCCGCCAGAATTCAAAAAGCCACGTAATCAAATACGTGGCTTTTTTTGTTTTTCAATCAATTCAAATTCAAGCTCCGCACTTGGCATTTATAAGTCTCCCCAAAAAAAGTCTGTTACCACATAAATTTGAAAATATTTTTTCTATTAAAGCGAAATATTTATTTTCATGAGTACTCCAAAACACGAAGAAAAGTCTGAATGTCAGATCTACACAACGTCAGGTGCAAACGATACGCATGGCAAGCGAACGCATCAGCCCCCTATTTATAGCCAAACGTGTACAAAACTTAGTAAACTATTTTCTCGAATTAGCCTTCAAATAATAAAAATAAATTTTCATACTCAGCACTTCATTGACAAGCCTTAATTTTGCCTGCATGCTTGCCCTGCAATGTCATTTTGCACAGATAAATTCCCTCAAGCTCAACAAAAATATAAGATGAAAAAGACACTTCTTAGCTCCCTCGCCTTGGCTTGTGCCTTGGCTGCACCATCCGCTTTTGCCGATGTTCAGTATCAAATCAAAATCACTAACCCAGCTCAACATTTAGCGGAGGTTCAAATCGACTTCCCCGCTGTTTCTGGCAAGACCTTGGATGTGCAAATGCCGATTTGGCGCACTGGTCGCTACGAAGTATTAAATCTGGGAAAAAATGTCCGTCAATTTGTGGCGACAAATGGCAAAGGCAAGGCATTAAGTTTTGCCAAAACCGACAAAGGCACTTGGCAAGTTAAAACACAACCGGGTGATACCGTCAAAATTTCCTACGAAGTCTTTGCCAATGCTTTGGGCGAACGCACACAGCATATAGATGATACCCACGCCTATCTCGATGCCAGTGGTGTCTTGATGTATGCCGCGCCGTTCCGCAGCCAACCCGTCAAAGTTAGCCTAGATACGCCGAAGAATTGGATTTCGCGTTCTGGTATGGATAAAGGCAATTGCGACAATTGTTTCGTTGCGAAAAACTACGATGTCTTAATTGATTCACCGATTGAAACTGGCGAACATGAATTTCATAGCTTTGATGTAGATGGCCATACAATTGAATTAGCGATTTGGGGTCGTGGTAATTATGACGGTAAAAAAATGGCTGGCGATCTGAAGAAGATCGTCGAAGGGGGTCGTAAATTATTCGGCCCTTATCCATTTAAGCGTTACTTATTTATCGTGCACGCGACTGACGGAGTTGGTGGTGCAACCGAACATTTAAACTCTACGGTCATTCAAAAAAATCGTTGGGGCTTCTCACCTCGTAAAGAGTATTTGGGATTCTTACGCACGGCCGCGCATGAGTTCGTACACACATGGAATGTCAAAGCCTACCGTCCAAAAGAGATGGTGCCTTATGAATATCAAAAAGAAAATTACACGCGTTTATTGTGGATGGCAGAAGGTAATACGTCCTATTTTGAAGAGTTACTGACTTTACGCGCAGGCATCCAAACACGTGAAGAATTTATGGAAGAAATGTCAAAAGCGATGTTTGCGTATGAACATCAGCCAGGCCGTTTCCAACAAAGCGCGGCAGAATCAAGTTTTGATGCTTGGATTGATGCAGGCGGCGAGCGGGCGCGCAATGCGTCTGTCAATATTTATAGCAAAGGCATGTTGTTAGCGACAGCTATGGACATCGCCATCCGTGAACAAACCAAAGGTGCCAAGGGTTTTGAGCATGTACACCAATATCTTTATCAACATCATACTGTTGATAAAGGTGGATATACCGAAGCAGATGTTCGCACAGCTTTAAAAACAGTGACTGGCAATGATTGGTCAAGCTGGTGGGCAAAGTATGTCGATGGCACAGGCGAGATTCCATTTAGTGATTTACTCACTCAAGTTGGCATGCGTTATGTCATTGAAGGTGGTAAAGAAGATGAACAAAAAGAAGAATGGTTCACCGGTTGGCGCACAAGAGATACGGGTGACCATCCCGTTGTAATCGAAGTTGAACGTGATAGCCCAGCCTGGAAAGCGGGCGTGGTCGCTGGTGATATTTTGGTAGCGGGCAATGGATTACGCTTAACACCAAAAGATATCAACGACAAACTCTGGTTGCAGCAACAAACACCCATTAAATTAAGCGTGTTCCGTCGTGATGAATTACGTGAGATCGCCTTTACACCAAATCGTCAAATCAAAGGTAAAGCTAAATTGAAAGCCTTAGATACTGTCACGGATCAACAAAAAGAATTGAACGCAAGTTGGTTAGGTGTGGCATGGCCTACATCTAAACCATCTGCTGCGTCTGCAGTCGCTGAAAAAGCGAAAGAGTAAATTCTGCGCATTGCAGATGCGAGATTGACTAGTTTTGCGATCAGCCCGTTTCGCAAAAATCGATGAAGCAAAAGAGAACGCCGGTCACTTATTCAAAGTTACCGGCGTTTTTTATGATTACTTCAGTCCTTTAAGTCAACTTACTTCAGCTCCACTTTTGCTTCCATTAACAAACGCACCATAGGATCGACGCTAACTAATTTTGGAACGCCGTTTACCGGAACTGTGAAGGTTTGATTTTTTTGATTCACGCGCACGGTTTGTAATTGCATTTTCCCATCCCCACCTTGTATTGCAAGATCTAAAGGAAATGCAAATTGTGCAGAGTCCTGTACTTGCTCTACCTTTAGCGTCACTACTTTGCTATTTGGTTCGAAATGCCATTGCACCGCTAACTTTGGATATCCCGCCTGATACAACCATTGCTGAAAAAATGCCGACAAATCCTTACCTGACACTTGTTCCATAGACATCTGAAAATCTGCGCTTAAGACATTCTTACCTGCAAATTTTGTATAGTAATGACGTATCCCTTGCCAGAATATTTCATCACCCAATTCCTGCCTCAACATGTGTAAAACCCAACCCGCTTTTTCATAGGTATTGGGGCTTAAAACTTGTTTAGGGTCTCGAATGTCGGTGTCGACAATAGGTCGGTTCACACGTTGATGGAAACGGATAATCTTTTCGCGATCTGCCAGCATCTGCTTCACAAAGCGCTCGCGACCGTAGGTATGTTCGATATAAAGATTCGTAAAGTAAGTCGCGAAGCCCTCGCTCAGCCAGACATGATGCCAGTCATTCTCGGTGGTCGAATTACCAAACCATTGGTGCGCGATCTCGTGTGCGACCAAAGCTTCTTGTTCGCCTTTCCCTGTCACTGAATTTTCAAAATAGAAAATCGTGTTGGCGTTTTCAAGACCACCAAAGCGTGTTTTGGACTGGACGTTTGCCAATTTCTTGTAAGGATAAGGACCAACATTTTTTTGGAAATAATCCAAGGCTTTCACCGCAACCGAATAATCATGAAATCCTTCTGCACGATTTTGTGGAAAGACCCAACTCGTGATAGAAATATCGTTCAATTTGGCGCTCTCTTGCATCGCAAACCGCGCGACACCGATTACCATCACCTTTACCGCAATGGGCACGTCCTCCCGCCAGTGGGTCAGTTTTCTATCGCCATCAAGACTACTCTCCTCTACCTTTAAACCATTCGCCACGACGGCATATTGTGCAGGTGCTGTAATTAAAAATTCGACCGCAGCTTTGTCGCTAGGATGATCGATGGTCGGTAGCCATTGGCGCCCCTGATCTGGCCAATGATCCGCAAAAAATACCCGGTCACCGTATTTGTTCTTGCTTATATGCAAACCAGACTTGGGAATGCCTTGATAGGCGATCTCCAAACTAATCAATTCATTACTTGCACTCATCTGTGGTAAGCGAATAGAAAGGCGGTCATTGCTATGATCGAATTGCAACGATTGTTCACCTAACTTTACCTGTAACACTTTCATGCCATGTATACCATCGGTCTGACTACCTAGATCGAGGGAAAACTCCTGAATGGGGGTGACTGTGCGGAGAGTCACAATTGCTCTCGCTTTGATCAGTTCAGATTGATCGCTCAGCTCTATATGAAACTTATAGCGCTCTATGTCTAATGCTTGGTTTTTAGGGTAAAAATCACGCCCAAATGCGGGCGCGAGCAATGTCGCGATTACTAATCCACATAGAAAATGTTTCATAAATCCTTGTATTCCTAAATAAATAAAATATGGCTGAAAAAATAGCTCGACTACCTTCCATTTTTATCATTCTAATGGCAATGATGACAGCATGGCAAAAGATGGTAATAGGAGGATAAGGGTTCTATGTAGTTGTGAACCAAAGTGAAATGTGTTCACAATTCACTTTTTTAAGCTCTTCCTACTTGTTTCCTTTCAAACTATCACATATGATTAAGACGCAAACCGTTATATTTATCCAAGTTAAGGGAGCTACTGATGGAACGTCACCATAGCAGTAAACAGCCCGATTGGAACTTGCGTTCGACGTCACCAATGCTGACCTTGAATACAATGCCGTGCGGCAATTTACACACCTATCCAGCCATGATTTATATGGAAAGCGAGAGTGCATTTTCTTCAGATGATGAGAATGACGATAGCATCGTATTTCTGTCGGAAGAGGATGAGGCAGGGAGTGCCAGCAAGGCTATACTGCCTTGGAAAATACTAATCGCAGACGATGATTCTAACGTACACGACACCACGGTACTGGCTCTGAGCGGTGTCGAAATTCACGGAAAGCCTTTGGAATTTCTGCATGCATTTTCGGCCAAAGAAGCACGACAAGTAGCAGAGAATAATCCAGACACATCCCTGATACTTTTAGATGTCGTCATGGAGACCGTGGATGCGGGCTTAAAGCTAGTCAATGTCTTACGGGACGACTTGTCACGCAAAAATCTTCGCATCGTACTACGGACAGGTCAACCGGGCTATGCAAAAGAAAATTTGATGGGCAATTATGCGATTGATGGCTACGCGACAAAATCCAAATTAACACGTTCGATTTTAATCAGTATGCTAAACGAAGTGTTAGATGCCAATTTAGATAAAGACAAACTGCCTAATTGAAACTCTTGATGGGCTAAATGTGTTTGAAATGTGTTTGAAATGTGTTTGAAATGTATTTGAAATGTATTTGAAATGTATTTGAAATGTATTTGTTCAGATTGAATAGAAAAAGCCAGGAAAGTTTCTGATCTGAACCTCAATAGTTGGACACCAACTATTGGGGTTTTTTAATGACTAAAAATACAGATGAGTTCAAATACCAAGTAGTGCAAGAGTACTTAAATGGGGTGATGGGATACGTCGGGTTGAGCCAGAAATACGGCTTGGATCACTCGATGATCAGGCGCTGGGTTGGTTGGTACCGAGCGCACGGTATTGAAGGGATCAGAAAGAAATTCACACATTACAGTGCCGAGTTCAAATTGTCTGTTCTAACCCACCTATGGGACAATGCCTTATCTTACAGTCAAACTG
>CAUPNA010000101.1:0-16947 GCA_963512475.1 uncultured Undibacterium sp. | reverse complement strand
TACGCACCTTATCGCATCTGTTGCGCCAACGTTTGCGTAAGAGCGACGTGGTCGGACGTTATGGTGGTGAAGAATTCGTTGTAATTTTCCCCAATACAACCGCAGAGGTGGCGCGACTGGTTTTAGAGAAAATTCGTGTCGCATTCAATAAAATTATGCATGTGTCTGAACAGGGGGAATTCTCGGTAGGTTTTTCCGCTGGTGTTGCTGATTCAAGACAAACAATGAATCCAGATGATTTATTGGTGATCGCCGACGCTGCATTATATCGCGCTAAACATAGCGGTAAAAATCAAGTCCTGCTGGGTAATTAACGCCTTACTTATATAAATTAAATTTGTTGAGCTATGCATTAACTGAAACCAGAATTTCCATTAGGATTTGAGATGATGGTGGATGCACTTTTCGAGGCAGTTTTTACCTGAATGAGGCGAAAATAGCTAGCTATTTGCAACGAAAACGAAAAAAATGACCGAAAATGCGCCGCCAGCGCTCAAATAGCGTCGAGGACGCGCCGAATGGAAAATCTGGGTTGAATACTGTATCGCAAAAGAAAATGCCAGTGCAGATGAATCTGTACTGGCATTTTCTTTTGTCACGTGTCACGTTTACTATGCGCTAGGTTTTTTAGCTGGGGATTCAATTTTTTGTCAAATGCGTCGCTTTAATTTTAGACTCTAAAGCTTTGCCTTTGCGAGCGCGTTTACCGATATGAATGGCAAGACCACTAGCACTGAGGCTGACTTCTTGAGGTTTGGCTGCGCGGCCTATGCCGCTCACTTTAACGCCTTTTTGACTGATCGCCGTGGCTGCAATCAATTTTTCTTTGGCCTCTAATTCCATCAAAATGACGCCGCGTCCACCACTGGACAATTGCTTGATTTCAGTTAAGCCAAATACGAGTAAGCGGCCTTTTTCAGATAGGCAGGCAATCGCACTGGCGTCGCCGGCGACCGCGGTCGGCGCTAGTGGTTCATCGCCATCTTCCAGCGTCATAAAGGCTTTACCCGCTTTCATACGACCAACCATATCACCGAGTTTGGCGGTGAAACCGTAACCTGCCGTCGAAGCTAACATGAGTGAAGTATCGGCTTTGCCGGCAAAGTAATGCAGGATGCGTGATCCGCTTGCCAAGTCAATCAAGGTCGTGACAGGTACGCCATCACCACGTGCACCTGGCAAGGCGGAAACTGGTACGGAATAAACGCGTCCGTTTGAGCCAAATACCAAAAGTTGATCAACGGTACGGCACTCAAAGGTGCCATACAAATTATCGCCCGCTTTAAAGGTGAATTGCGCTGGATCGTGTTCATGTCCAGTCCGAGCGCGTACCCAGCCTTTTTCAGAGATGACGACAGTGACTGGCTCGTCTATAACTTTCTGCTCTATAGAGGCGCGTTGTGCTTCTTCAATCACCGTGCGGCGAGCATCGCCAAATTGTTTAGCATCAGCTTCGATTTCTTTGATGATGCATTTCTTCATCGCCGAAGGATCATCTAAGAGATTTTGCAAGCTGGTTTTTTCGTTACGTAATTCTGCCAATTCTTGCTGAATTTTTATGGACTCCAAACGCGCCAATTGGCGCAAGCGGATTTCCAAAATATCTTCGGCTTGGCGATCCGATAAACGAAAAGCTTCCATCAACGCAGGTTTAGGCTCATCCGATTCTCGGATGATCTTGATGACCTTGTCGATATTTAACAGTACCGCTTCACGACCTTCTAAAATATGAATACGGTCATTGACTTTTTTTAGCTTGAATTGAGTGCGACGTGTGACGGTTTCAAAGCGGAAGCTGATCCACTCCGTCAAAATATCGGAAAGCGGTTTTTGACGTGGACGCCCATCGCCACCTATCATCACCAGATTCAGTGAGGCGGAAGTTTCGAGCGAGGTATGCGCCAACAACATTTGCATAAATTCGGTTTGATCTTGATTTTTGGATTTCGGTTCTAACACCAGACGCACAGCCGCATCTTTGCCGGATTCATCGCGAACCACATCGAGCACCGACAACATCACTTGCTTCAAACTGACCTGTTCTGGCGACAGAGATTTCTTACCCATTTTAATTTTAGGATTAGTAATCTCTTCGATTTCTTCCAGCACTTTTTGTGAGGAGGTACCCGGTGGCAGCTCAGTAATCACTGCTTGCCATTGGCCACGTGCCAGCTCTTCGATCTTCCAACGTGCTCGCACTTTCAGACTGCCACGGCCGCTAGCGTAAATATCACTGATCGCCGCTGCTGGCGTAATGATTTGTCCGCCACCCGGGAAGTCTGGACCAGGAATGAATTCCATTAATTCAGCATGCGTCGTCTTAGGATTACGAATCAGAGCGACCGCTGCCTTCGCCACTTCGGTTAAATTGTGCGAAGGAATTTCAGTCGCCATACCGACCGCAATGCCGGATGCGCCATTTAACAGAACGAAAGGCAAACGTCCTGGCAATAACGTGGGTTCTTGATAGGAGCCATCGTAGTTAGGCTGAAAATCAACCGTGCCCAGATCAATTTCATCGAGCAATAATTTGGAAATAGGCGTTAAACGTGCTTCGGTATATCGCATCGCGGCAGCGCCATCGCCATCGCGTGAACCGAAGTTACCTTGCCCATCAATCAATGGATAACGCAAAGAAAAATCCTGCGCCATACGTACCATCGCGTCATACACAGACTGATCGCCATGGGGATGCAGCTTACCGAGTACGTCACCGACCACCGTTGCCGACTTACGCGGCTTGGCGGAAGAATTTAAACCGAGTTCGTTCATCGAATACAGAATCCGACGCTGTACGGGTTTTTGCCCATCGCTGACATCGGGCAAAGCACGACCTTTGACCACAGAAATAGCGTAATCGAGATAGGCGCGCTCAGCGAAAGTCGCCAACGTCAAGGTCTCGCTATCACCACCATTGCCACCATTATTGTTCGGGGCTTCGTCAAATAAATTTGCTTGTTCGCTCATAATCTTTGTTTGTATTTTTTGTGACTCTTAAATCCGCTTAACACAATCGTGTAGGGAGGCTCAGAAATTCGATTCCGCGGATGCAGTACAAGGCACAAACCACAGCAATACGTCGGTATTGCGAGGATTTGCAACGCCGTAATGCGCCGCGCAATCGGATTTATGCGCCTTCCTAGATGTCTGCTTCGACTTCATTGCCATGTTCTTCCAGCCATGCCTTACGTGCAGACGCTTCGCCTTTGCCCATCAGCATATTGAAACGGCCTTCGGAAAATTCTTGATCGTATTCACCAAGAGACACCGGCAATAAGCGACGCGTATCAGGATTCATCGTGGTTTCCCATAGTTGGTTGGCATTCATTTCACCCAAACCTTTAAATCGAGAAATCGCCCAAGCACCATCTTTGACGCCGTCTTTACGCAACTTATCTTCGATCGCAGTTAGTTCGCCCTGATCTAAAGCATAGATTTTTTGTGCTGGCTTTTTGCCACGAGCTGGTGCATCCACTCGAAACAGCGGCGGGCGCGCGATGCAGATATGTCCGCGTGCAATCAATTGTGGAAAGTGTTTGAAGAACAGTGTCAGCAATAGGACTTGAATATGTGAACCATCTACGTCCGCATCAGAGAGAATGCAGATTTTTCCATAGCGCAGATTCGTTAAATCGATGGTGTCATTGACACTGTGTGGATCAACGCCAATTGCGACGGCGATGTCGTGAATTTCATTGTTCGCGAATAGACGATCACGCTCAGATTCCCAAGAGTTTAAGACTTTGCCGCGCAAAGGCAGAATCGCTTGAAACTCTTTGTCACGTCCCATTTTTGCCGAGCCGCCCGCGGAGTCACCTTCGACCAAAAACAATTCATTGCGCGTAATGTCATTCGATTCGCAATCAGTTAATTTACCAGGTAAAACCGCAACACCAGAAGATTTTTTCTTCTCGACTTTTTGCAAAGAACGCAAACGCGATTGCGCTTGTTTGATTACCAGCTCGGCGAGTTTTTTACCCAGTTCTACATGCGAATTGAGCCAGAGTTCCAAAGGAGGTTTGGAAAAACTCGAAACTAAGCGTACTGCATCGCGTGAATTCAAACGCTCTTTAATTTGCCCTTGAAATTGCGGGTCTAGCACTTTGGCAGAGAGTACAAAAGAAGCACGCGCGAACACGTCTTCTGGTAAAAGCTTCACGCCTTTTGGCAATAGAGAATGCATTTCGGCGAAGCTTTTCACCGCGCCAAATAAGCCTTCGCGCAAACCTGATTCATGTGTACCACCTGCCGGTGTTGGAATCAAATTTACGTACGATTCGCGTACGACGCCACCATCTTCGGTCCACGCTACGACCCAAGATGCGCCTTCACCTTCAGCAAAACCATCAGCGTCGGCATTGGCAAATTGTTCGCCTTCAAACATAGGGATCACTAGGTCGCCATGTGAGGCTTGTGTCAAAGCTTCTGTCAAATAACCGCGCAAGCCTTGATCGTATTGCCAAGTTTGGCTTTCGCCGGTTTTCGCATTGTTAAACGTGACTTTAACGCCTGGCAGTAATACCGCCTTTGAGCGCAGTAAACGCTGCATTTCTGGGATGGAAATCGCTGGTGAATCAAAATATTTTCCATCAGGCCAGACTGAAACGCGGGTACCATTTTTTTTGTCGCCACGACCTAAAGCTTGTGTGCTCAATGGCTCGATGACATCGCCGTTGGCAAACACCAGATTATGTAAACCACCTTCGCGCCAGACAGTAATCTCTAAGCGTTTGGATAGCGCATTGGTGACGGACACGCCGACGCCGTGCAAACCGCCGGAGAAGGCATAAGCGCCGCCTGAGCCTTTGTCAAACTTACCGCCAGCATGCAGGCGAGTAAATACGATCTCTACCGTCGGCACGCCTTCTTCTGGATGCAAACCGACAGGGATACCACGGCCATCATCTTCGACGCTGATGCTGCTATCGGCATTCAGAGTTACTTGGATATTCTTGCAATGACCACCCAAGGCTTCATCCGAGGCATTGTCGATAACTTCTTGAATAATATGTAGCGGGTTTTCTGTGCGGGTGTACATCCCAGGTCTTTGTTTGACCGGTTCCAGTCCTTTGAGGACGCGGATGGATGATTCGCTATAGTCGGATGGAGCTGTGGTTTTTTTAGTTGCCATGCGATGAAATGGGTAAAAAATTAACTTATTGATTTGTTTATTTGCTTTCGTCCGAGTTTGGACGACGCGCTTCTTTTTTTATCCTACACGGAAAACCGAGGATTTGACGAATTATTGTAATGTGAAATACTGGTTTTATGTACAGTTAATCTTTTGTTTGTGCGAAAAAAAGAAAATGTTTGAACTGCAGAGGTGCAGCGATCGTAGCGTTTTTATCGAGAATTTCTCTGCGTGCTCTGCGCCCCTGCGGTTTGCATTTCGATTGTCCTGGGAACGGTCTGCCACCAGATTGGAGGTGTTGCGCTTATTTACTCAACACACGCATCCCTTGCTCCAAACCTGAAATCGTAATCGGAAACATACGATTACTCAGCAACTTGCGCATGATATCGATCGATTGCCGATACTGCCAAATACCTTCAGGTTCGGGATTAAGCCACAAATACTTGGGGAAGTGCGCAGTAAAGCGTTGTATCCAAGCTGCGCCAGCTTCTTCATTGTTATATTCGACCGAGCCACCGGGTTGGAGGATCTCATAGGGACTCATGGTCGCGTCGCCCACAAAAATCAACTTGGTATCGGGTGTGTATTTGCGTAATACATCCCAAGTTGGGAATTTTTCTGAATGGCGTCTATGATTATTTTTCCATAAATAGTCGTAGACGCAATTGTGGAAATAATAGAATTCCATATTTTTGAATTCGCTTTTCGCAGCCGAAAACAATTCTTCAATCTGTGCGATGTGATCATCCATGCTGCCGCCAACATCTAATAGCATCAAGACTTTAATATTGTTTTTGCGTTCGGGCTGCATTTTGATATCGAGGTAGCCCGCATTGTTCGCGGTCGCTTTGATCGTCGCATCCAGCGCTAATTCCTCTTCTGCCCCTAGGCGGGCGAACTTGCGCAGACGGCGCAGAGCAACCTTGATATTGCGCGTGCCGAGTTCACGTTCGGTATCGTAGTCTTTGAACGCACGTGCTTCCCAGACTTTGATCGCGGAACGACGTTCGCTTTTGCCGCCTATGCGTATGCCCTCAGGATTGTCGCCACCATTGCCGAAAGGAGAGGTGCCACCTGTGCCTATCCAACGATTTCCGCCTTCGTGTCGTTCTTTTTGTTCTTCGAGCAATTGTTTGAGCCGGTCCATCAGCTTGTCGTAGCCAAATTTTTCCAATGCAGCCCTTTGTTCATCAGTTAGTTCACGCCCTAAGCGTTTCTTGAGCCAATCGAGCGGAATGTCAGGATGCTTCTCAAAAATCGTATTAATTCCTTTGAAGTACAGACCGAAAGCGCGGTCGAACTTGTCGTAATTCGCTTCATCTTTGACTAAGATAGTGCGCGACAGAAAATAGAATTCGTCGACCGACGTGCCGACTACGCCTTGTTGCATGGCTTCTAGCAAAGTCAAAAATTCTTTAATCGACACCGGAAGTTTGGCATCTTTGAGTGTGAAGAAAAAGTCGATTAACACGATGCGATTCTCTTAAGTTGAGATGGTGGAATATGTGCGATTGAGTTTGAATTCTAGGTTCGCTTTGACGCCTTCCCATTCGTGTTTGAGTATGCTGTACACCACGGTGTCGCGCACACGACCATCTGGTAAGATCATGTGACTTCGCATTACACCGTCGCGTTTAGCGCCCAGTCGTTCTATGGCTTTTTGCGAGCGTTGATTGAACCAGTCAGTGCGAAATTCCACCGCATTGCAGTCGAGTGTTTCGAAAGCATGCGTCAATAATAAAAGTTTGCACTCCGTGTTGATGGCGCTGCGTTGATAAGATTGCGCGTACCAGGTGTAACCAATTTCCAGTCGTTTGTTGGTGCTATCAATATTGCAATAACGTGTCGCACCGATCACTTTATTTTTAATCTGATCGAATACAGTGAAGGGCAGGGCGAGGCCTTTGTCGCGTTGCTCGGTAGCTACTTTGAACCAAGTCATCAAGTTTTCTGGTGAAGGTACCGAAGTGAAGAATAGTTCCCATAGGCGTCCATCACTGGCTGCGTCTTGCAAGTCGTTAAGATGATCTTGTGAAAGCGGTGCGAGTCTGGCGTGTTGACCGGTAAGTATAGTGCTAGCTAAGGACATGGTGGTTTCTATTGTAAGCTTGGGCGAATTAAGATTAAGTGCCTATTGTAATGCTTCGGCGAGGATGGTTCGTTGGTAGTCGGCCTCGGTTTTATTGTTAATTTTATAGCTCTGCGACGCTTGCCCGTAATAAAATCGAGAAGCGGCTTGCGCAGGGTTTTAAAACCAGTTATACTGCGAAGCTGTACAGAATTTTGCGGCGCGGCCATGTGAGTAACTTTGTAAAAAGTAAGTTCGCATTTTGAAGCTGCCCACCCACTACGTTTAGGAAATCTCATGGCAAATACCGCACAAGCACGCAAACGTGCTCGTCAAGCAGTTAAACAAAATGCACACAACTCTAGTCAGCGTTCGACTTTGCGTACGGCGATCAAAGCTGTTCGTAAGGCAATCGAAGCTGGTGATAAAGCTGCTGCTGCAGTGATCTTTCAGAACTCTGTTTCTACGATCGATCGTATCGCTGACAAAAAAATCATTCACAAAAACAAAGCAGCTCGTCATAAGAGCCGTTTAGCTTCTGCATTGAAAGCATTGGCTTAATTGTTTTTGGCTTGCGCCGACATTGTTGGTGCAAATAAAGTAAAAAAGCTGAAAAATAAGCTGACTACCTTATAGTTAGCTTGCGAAAAAAACCGCAATTTTTATTGCGGTTTTTGTCTTTTCTGAAGTGCTAGATTTTGTTCTTGTTGGTGCGACTTCGGCAGTCTTTTTTATTGTTGACTATCCGTCAATGGTAATCCTTCTACTTGCTGTCCGACCTTGATCTGACGTTGGCTATACCAGCCTGTATTCATTTCCAAGGCATATCGTGCTTTGCTTTTCGCACAAGTGGCTTGTTCACTCTTGGCTTGCATTTCTTCGATATTAATAATCTTGCCTTGTTCATCGATAAATGCAATCGATAATGGTATTAAGGTATTTTTCATCCACATGCAATAGTGATCTGCTTGCGCGAACTGAAACATCATTCCGTGGTTTTCAGCAAGCGACTCTCGAAACATCAAGCCTAACTGACGTTCCTCGGCAGTACGTGCCAATTCCGCATGTAGTTTGTGTGTCCCAATTTGAAATTGTTGACGCTTTAGGTTTGATTCTGCTGCTGTAGCTACTGTAATCATGATGGTATGGACGCACATCATTGAACACAGCAATACAAGTAAATCCTTGTGAATATTCTTAAGCATAGATAATTTTAACTAATGGTAAAAATGGCTTGTAGTCTGACTATTTTTGTTGAAAATCGTTCAATTTAAATGTGAAATGATTCTAGCTAATAATTTCCATGGATTCGCCCGGTAACAAGGGGTGGCTGGCAAGGCTATATTCGCCGATACCACTACGAATTAAGCGTAAAGTGGGTAAGCCAACTGCTGCTGTCATGCGTCGGACCTGGCGATTTTTGCCCTCGGACAAAATGATGCAAAGCCAGCTAGTGGGGATGTTCGCTCGTTCGCGTATCGGTGGATTACGTTGCCAGATCCATTCTGGCTCGGCGATTCTCATCGCCTTGCACGGCAATGAGGTGAAATCGCCCAAATCAAGCGGCTGCGTTAAACGAGTTATTTGCTCCGGTGAGGCATCACCTTCCACTTGCACTAAATAGGTTTTGGCTTCTTTCCAGTCCGGGTGACTGATTTTGTGCTGCAATTTTCCATCGTCTGTCAGCAAAACCAAGCCTTCGCTGTCAGCATCAAGTCGACCCGCTGGATAGACATTCGGTGTTTTGATGTAATTTGCCAAAGTCTTACGGGTAGGATGTGATGAAAATTGACACATCACGTCGAAGGGCTTGTTAAATAAGATAAGTTTCATTGATCTAATCGGTAATTCGGTAAAAATGCACGCTAAAAGCGCTCGAAAAGTGGAATCGCGAGTGTCGCAAAATTATGGCATCAAGTAAAATAGTAGTGCATAATACGAAATGGTGGTCTTCTGTCTTATATAAGAGTTTGCGTGTTCGGTGTTGTAGTGTTGTTGTTATCGCGCAAATTTTGTATCGGACATCGAGACATGTTAACAGTAAAGCGCGATTCTATAATTTACAGAATGCTAGTGTAGCGCTTGATCGCACGTATCCACGGAGAAAACGATGTATCAACATATTAAAGTGCCTGCAGAAGGTCAAAAAATTACCGTCAATGCAGACTTCTCATTGAATGTTCCTGAAAATCCAATTATCCCTTACATCGAAGGTGACGGTACTGGCGTTGATATCAGCCCAGTCATGATCAAGGTTGTTGATGCAGCGGTAGCAAAAGCTTACGGCGGCAAGCGCAAAATCAGCTGGATGGAAATCTATGCTGGTGAAAAATCCACTAAAGTATATGGTCCAGACGTTTGGTTGCCAGAAGAAACTTTGGGCGCATTGAAAGACTACGTCGTTTCTATCAAAGGTCCTTTGACTACGCCAGTTGGTGGCGGCATCCGTTCTTTGAACGTGGCTTTGCGTCAAGAGTTGGATCTGTATGTTTGCTTGCGTCCAGTACGTTATTTCAAAGGCGTTCCTTCACCAGTGCGTGAGCCAGAAAAAACTGACATGGTTATCTTCCGTGAAAACTCAGAAGACATCTATGCAGGTATCGAATTCGCACAAGGCTCTGATCAAGTCAAAAAACTGATCAAGTTTTTGCAAGACGAAATGGGCGTGAAAAAAATCCGATTCCCAGAAACTTCTGGTATCGGCATTAAGCCAGTGTCATCCGAAGGCACTGAGCGTTTGGTACGTAAAGCGATTCAATACGCAATCGACAATGACAAACCATCTGTGACGATCGTTCACAAAGGCAACATCATGAAATACACCGAAGGTGGCTTCCGTGATTGGGCATATGCATTGGCACAAAAAGAATTCGGCGCAGAATTGATCGATGGCGGTCCATGGTGCAAATTCAAGAATCCAAGAACAGGTAAAGACATTATTGTTAAGGATTCCATCGCTGATGCGTTCTTGCAGCAAATCTTGTTGCGCCCAGCTGAGTACAGCGTTATCGCGACATTGAACTTGAACGGCGATTACATCTCTGATGCATTGGCTGCACAAGTTGGTGGTATCGGTATCGCTCCAGGTGCGAACTTGTCTAACTCAATCGCTATGTTTGAAGCAACTCACGGTACAGCGCCGAAATACGCTGGTAAAGATTATGTGAACCCAGGTTCTTTGATCTTGTCCGCAGAAATGATGTTGCGTCACATGGGCTGGTTGGAAGCGGCGGATTTGTTGATCTCCGCGACAGAACGTGCGATCACAGCCAAGAAAGTTACTTATGACTTCGCCCGCTTGATGGAAGGCGCTACACAAGTGTCTTGCTCAGGTTTTGGTGATGTAATGATCGAGAACATGTAAGAAAGTTCAATTCTCGGGCGCAGCTCGTTGTCGGTGTTTGAACAGCGATGCTCGCCATACATAGGTATGGCTGTGCAAGGGTCGTAAATTCGGCCTAGATCTGCATCCCGATAATTGAATTTTGCTAAGCTTAAAACTGCTTGGTGTTTTGCAAAAAAAGCCGACTTTGTGTCGGCTTTTTTGTTTGTTGTCGTTCAAAATTGGTGGATTATTACTTATCGCTCGATTAGATGCCACTAATTGAATTTGCCGGGAGAACGATTCTTATCGGTGGCGTGTATCAGTAGAAAATACTTTCTCTTGCATGTTTGATCGGGCAGCAATCGCACTTACCCGAAAGCGAAAATAAACTATTACTCCATCGTTACAGTGTTCTTCAACAATGCCTGCAGACGCGCAACCCCGACCGGCTCCTGCTCTTGTAATGCAATTACTGCCCAACGTGTTGCATACTGTTCTGACACCGCTTGAATTTGCGCCAATTCGTTGTGTGCACGTTGTTGCAATAAGGCTGAAGTCGGATGCGCTAAGGCTAAGCTATTGTTGATGACCCACGCCCAGGGTTCGATTCCTGCGCGCCGCAAGTCATTTTGTAAACCTGCAGCTTCTAGCACAGGTGTGGTTTCCGCTAGTGTGACGATGATTACCTTGGTTTGTTTAGGATCTTGTAGTTGCATCATAGGTGTATTAAAACGCATACCAGCACTTTCCATCTGACGCGCGATTTCTCTGTGGTACGCACCTGTCGCATCTAGCAAAAGCAGTGTATGCCCCGTCGGCGCGGTATCCATCACAACAAACTTTTTTCCTGCTTCGCGGATCACGCGCGAGAATGCTTGAAACACCGCAATCTCTTCCGTGCAAGGTGAGCGCAAATCTTCTTCCAATAAAGCGCGACCCGCATCATCCAAATGTTTGCCCTTGCTTGCCATTACTTGCGCGCGATAGGCTTCAGTCGCAGCTTGTGGATCGATGCGACTGACACTCAACTTTTCTACATCACCACCCAGTGCGGCCAATACATGGGCGGCCGGATCGGATGTCGTTAAATGCACCGCATGACCGCGGCGCGCCAACTCAACAGCGAGTGCCGCGGCTACGGTAGTTTTGCCAACGCCCCCTTTGCCCATCGTCATAATCAGGCCATGTCCATCAGCGGCCAGGCCGTCAATTAGACTCGACAAATCAGGGAAATCTGGCGTGGTAGGGATTTCGTTCGTCGGTATAGCTGCGGACGATTTGCTCAGTAGAGCGCGCAAGGCGGGCACGCCGACTAAGTTGAAACTCAACAAGGGAATGTGGTCAGTTGGTGCATCCACCAACACCGCTGGCATCGCGTTTAAGCTTGTTTGCTCACGCCGCACAATGGCTGCTGCTAGCTTGTCGTGTGCCGCTTCGGCTTCGGGCATCTCGCCATTGATGATCAGGTACTGATGTTGAAAACCGATTGCCGCCAGTTCTTCATGGGTGCGTGCGGCTTCGCGTAAAGCCGCTGTTTGCGCTCGCGCGACTAAAACCATGCGTGTACGATGCGGATCAGCCAATGCTTCAACTGCTGCATGATATTGCTCACGTTGTTTTTCTAATCCAGCTAAAGGACCCAAACACGAGGCATCGCCTTTGCCATCCTCTAAAAAGTCCGACCAAGCACCTGGTAGTTGCAACATTCGTATGGTGTGACCCGTCGGTGCCGTATCAAAAATGATGTGATCAAATTGACTGATCAAGGTTTGATTCGTGAGCAAGCCAGTGAATTCGTCAAACGCAGCGATCTCGGTAGTGCAAGCGCCAGATAATTGTTCTTCTATGCTATTAACCACCGCATCGGGTAACACGCCACGTACTGGACCGACGATTTTGTCGCGGTAGATTTGTGCCGCCGCCTGTGGATCAATTTCTAAGGCGGATAGATTTGCAACCGCACTGACTGGCGTGATGTGATTACCAATCGAGATTCCAAATACTTGCCCGACATTCGACGCTGGATCGGTGCTGACCAATAATACACGCTTGCCAAGATCAGCCAAATAAATTGCAGTGGCACATGCGAGCGAAGTTTTACCCACGCCACCTTTACCTGTGAAAAATAAAAACGCAGGGGTTTGTTCAAGAAATTTCACAAGCTGCTCCGTTGGCGAAAAGATGCATCAGATTGGTAGGTCAAGAATAGCAATCAGCAGCTCTGACCTTCACCACAACAAGGCGTAGCATTTGGAGTGCTCGCGGCAACTGGTAGGATGCTTAGTCCTAACCAACGTGCTAGTTCAGCACGGCGCGGATAACGATTCGTGAGCGCGATCTCACCATCAAGCAGAATTAATGGCAAACCTTCCTGACCTGAACGCTCTAAGAAACTTTTAACCACGGCATTGTCGACAAATGTCATCGGCTGTTGAGCCAGATTAAATCGTTCTATCTGCGCACCTTGCTTTTTCGCCCAATCGACATCGGCAGCAAAGCTGACTAATTGTTGATCCGCATCGACACCACACACACCTGTGTTACAACACATCGCTGGGTCAAAAATTTGTAGAGTTTTCATATGATATTTCCAGTTTCAATGATGGCGTACTACCTCGACTTACATTACAGCACATAAGGTGAGCAGCATTTTGCGTTAGCGCATGGTTGGTGGTTTAAGCCAAGAGATTAGCGATCCTATCCATCTCCGCTTTCAGGGAAGCTTTATCGCCCTGCAAAGTTTCCAGTGGCAATGCAAAAAATGCTTCGATGCGTGCGCGCAAAATGCGATAGGCCTGCATAAAGCTAGCATCGATTTCGGCATCTGTGCCCGTCGCATGAGCGGGATCTTCCACGCCCCAATGCGTACGTAACACAGGACCCAAATAGGCAGGACAAGTTTCACCTGCAGCGCTCGCGCAAACGGTGATAACGATATCGGGTGTCGCGGGCAAACTATCCCAAGACTTGCTGAAATAGCCCTCGGTGTTGATGCCTTCGCGCGCCAATAAAGCCAGCGAACGCGGATGTACTTGTCCAGTCGGTTTGCTGCCTGCGCTCATCGCACGCCAACCCGCAGGTGCCAAATGATTAAAGGTCGCTTCGCCCAAAATCGAGCGGCAAGAATTACCTGTACAGAGAAATAATACGTTCATGATGAGTTTGTTTCTGTGAATAATTAGTGAGAAGAAGATTTTGGATACAGCCAGTTGAATAGAACAGTCGCACAAGCAGCACCGACTAGCTGCGCCAAAATAAATCCCGGCGCATCGATAGGCCGTATGCCAGCAAATGTATCGGTCATCGCGCGCGCTAAACTCACCGCGGGATTGGCAAAGGAGGTGGAGGAAGTAAACCAATACGCCGCGGTGATGTAAGCCGCTACCGCAAAGGGCGTGGTCGCTGGGCGCGTACGAGACGTGCTGATGATCACGGCGATTAAACCAAAGGTCGCAATGAATTCACTCCACCATTGCGAAGCGCCAGTACGAACGTGAGTCGACGCAAAAAATACGGGCAAATCAAACATGCCATGTGCAGCCGCAACACCGGCAAAAGCGCCAACAATTTGTGTGACAACATAAGGCGCAACATAGTGCAAAGGAAGATTTTTTTGCCAAGCTTCAGACAAAGTAACCACAGGATTAAAATGCGCGCCCGACAAATTTCCAAACATTAAAATCAAAGCAATCAAACCGGCACCCGTTGCTATCGCATTCGCTAGCAGAGCAAGTGCGATATTTCCTCCAGCGAGGTTTTGCGCCATGATGCCTGAGCCTACTACGATTGCCAGTAAAAATGCCGTACCGAGAAACTCTGCAACGAGTTTCTTCAACATGGAGTCACCAGCTTTCATAACTGCGACTCGCCGATTTTTTTTATCTCATGATGGATCGCATTTTTTTCTAGCATAGCTAGTGGCAAGCTCACAAAAATGCTGATGCGCGCCATAATTTGGCGGAAGACTTTATGAAATAAAGCACGCTTTTCTTCATCGCTACCAACCAGCGCTGCGGGGTCTTCAAAACCCCAGTGTGCAGCCAATGGATGTCCGGGCCAGATCGGGCACACTTCTCCCGCAGCGTCATCGCACACGGTGATAATGAAATCCATCTGTGGCGCATCCGGTGCTGCAAATTCATCCCAGCTTTTGCTACGTAAACCATCAATTGGATAATCAGTATGTTGAATTTGTTCAATCGCAAAAGGATTCACGACGCCACCAGGAAAGCTGCCAGCAGAAAACCCCTTGAAGCGACCATGCCCCATAGTCGTAACGAGTGCTTCAGCCATAATGCTACGCGCTGAGTTGCCAGTGCATAAAAAGAGTACGTTAAATGTTTTATCAGTCATTGCGGTCTCGCTTCAAGATGAAAGGAAATATTTCCTAAGGTTTTGTGTGTCTCAACTATTTTTTATGGTTGCTAACTACATTCCTTATGCAACAATATTACAAACAGAAACCGTTGTCGATGTGCAAGGATTCCCACCGCAGCAGTTCTCAGTTAAAAATCCAAGTAAGTTATTCATCGCCGCAAAGTTGGCTGAATAAATAATAAAGCGCCCATCCTGTCGTGCCTCTATCAGCCCTGCGTTTGATAACTCTTTCAAATGAAATGACAGTGAGGAGGAGGGTACTTCTAATTGCTCGGCAATTTTGCTCGCAGCCAGACCTTCTGGCCCAACTGCCACCAATAAACGAAAAATGGCAAGTCGAGACTCTTGGGCGAGAGCGGCAAGGGTGGTGATGGCGGTTTTGGTTTCCATGACTTGCTTGTCCTTTAAATTGCTTCACAAACTTCTTAATTTCCATAATTCTACATTTATAGAAACATCGAAGCAAGTGTTAAAAATTAGCAATTTATTTTTTGAGAGTTGGATTGGTGAAGACATTGTTGGTGATTTGCCATGAAAATTAGGGCGGTGAAGAGCGTTTTTCAAACAAACACTACAAAATAGATTCAACGGTGGCTTTGTCGAGGTAGGTAGAAAACGGCAGCAATGTTAATTATTTCTGCCGTTGTCGCAAGGCATTGGACGCCTTGTTGGGTTAATTACTGTCTACAATGCTTCTGAAAAAACTGCCACATGATTTCATTGAGATTGATATCGGTGGAGGTTTTTCCAATGGGTAGGCCGATATTGAATGGATCTGCACCCGCCCAAGTATGACCACCATGATTAATGCGCACCAAACTCGTTTGAAATTGTCCCGCTTTGTTTTCCATTATTTCCACATCCGTACCATCGTCAGGGTCACGATTGAAGTTTTGTTTGGTTTCCAACGCGCTGTCTCGGGCTTTGCCATTATTTTGCTGTATCCAATATTCATAGGTCGCCAACGCCGATAAATAGCCGTCTGGTTTGCCCGCATACGCCACCACCTGATCCGCAGTACCCATGGCAATCATGACACCGACCGATTTTTTCTCGCCACGCGGAACTTGGTTTTTCTCAACAGGTACAGGCAGACTGGCACCAACAGAGGCAATCGCGGCGATTCTATGTGAGAGCTCCGCCGCCAATCTCTGTGCGAAGAAACCTCCACGAGATAAACCCGTCGCGTAGATTCTTGTATTGTCAATTCGCAGGTCTTTTTCTAACTGATTGAGTAAGCTGTCAGTGAAGCCGACATCATCGGTACCGTCTTGGTAGGAAGTGCCAAAGCCCACATTCCAGTCTTGTTTTCCGACGTTGCCCAAACCTTGTGGATAGACCACGATAAAGTCATATTGATCGGCGGTTTTGTTCATTTGTGTGTACAACATTTGCTCACGCATGGTCATGCCACCACCGTGAAAATTCAAAACCAGCGGATACTTCTTATCCGGATTGCTAGCGTAGGACTTGGGTGTATAGACGATGTAACGTCGTTTTTCTTCTTTGTATTGCAACGGTTTTTCTTGTGCCTGAACGGGAGCAGAATAGAGCGTTCCAATTGCAAGTAAACCGATAGATAAGGTGGCACTAAAAAGCAGGTGAAGATATTTCATACATTTCCTTTACTAAAATTAAACAGCCAAATTCACTACGAAAAGTGAACTGAGTGTAAGGAAATGAAGGTAAAATTTTGGTGAATTTTTTTGACTATTCGTCTGGTGGGTAAAGTTTTTTTTAGCTTAGGCTAGCTTAACTTAATGCTTGCCTCGAAGTAGTTGTCCCGGCTTTGAAAATCAATCTGCCAATGGAGAGTGTGAACGATACGTTGCAACAGATTCTTTCCATGGGTAAATCCACTTGCATGCGTTGGGGCGTGTGGTGCAATCGAATTGCCAATTACCATGCGACACGTTTCTAGGCTGATTTTAATTTTCACCTGATCCCCGCCGTGAAATAAGGCATTGTTTAACAGGTTGTTGAATAATAAATTGAGCAAATGTGGGTTTGCCATCGCGCTGTATTTTTGATCCAGCATCGCTT
>CAUPNA010000100.1:0-17001 GCA_963512475.1 uncultured Undibacterium sp. | reverse complement strand
GTCTGTTTCAAGTGAAAATGGTTTTATTTAATTGAAAGTATAGAAATGAAAATAGGCGGGAGTATTTTGTATTTTTGCAATGTTTAGGCTTTATTTGCTGTTAACTGTTGTATGCGTTTCTTCCGATTAAATTATTCTGAACTTGATGACTTATGTAAATACATTTACCTACTCAATCGCGATAGAATCGAAGCCTATTTGGGATAACAACTAGGTTCCATAAAGTGCCTTTTTTCGTATGGTATGAAATGCAATAATTTATGAGTGGATTCCCCATCAATATGCAAATAAGCTGGATTGATCGATCTTTAGACGGGCTTGATGCTTTAAGAGATTCTATCGCTGGTGGCTGCGCTATCGCTGAAAAGATCAAAAGCGAGGGCGTTGAAGCCAAAGATGAAACTTTGATTGCAAGCGCAGAGCTTATCTTTGCTTTTGCTGATTATTTTGAGAATCGGTTACCACAAGCCATCAATGCTTTCGAGAAATTATCTAAGTTCTTTTCAAATCATGCCGAAATGCGTGGTGTTTTTTTTGCTGAATCAGGTCGAGTAATCGTACTTCGGAAATTGGGGGAAGTGCAAATCGCATCCGAGATTTGTGAATCAAAGTTACTGCCTGTTGCACAGGGAATGCCATCCCGATTGGCTATTCTAGCCTGGAATATCTACGCAATTTTATCTCAAGAGCGTGGAGAAACAGAGCAGTCAATTCGATACTTTTATCGCGCTTTGGATGAATCTCGTCGCATCAATTCGGCCAGTAAAATTGCTCAAATTACGGCTAATTTAGGTGAGGTTTTGTATGTCACCGGGAATGCTGTAGCGGCGGAGGAGTTGCTTCAGGTAGCGTGTGATGTCGCACCTACATCGACAGAAAAATGGCTGATGCCATTTAGCTCGACCATGCTGGCATTGTGCAAGATCGCATTAGGTAAATTTGATGAAGCATATGATGCGATCGCCCCTTACATTGAAAAAGAGGGGACTACCGCCACCAATACAAACTCTTATTGTGCGTTTTATTTATCGGTTGCTGCATTCACTCTGGCAATGCGAGGCGAGTTGGCGCAGGCAGTTTTTCTCAGTCAGAAGGCACAGTCTTTTGTAGATTTGATTGAGGATCCTCATCTGAAACCCTACATCTGGTGGGTGAATGGCTATTTATATCGTAAATCTGGAAATTACGAGTTGGCTATCCTTGAGTTGAACAAGGCAATCCAAGAAATTGGGGATAGTGGTTATATACATTTGCCACTGCGGGCGGTCAATGAGCTATCAGAAATATATGCCGAGCTAGGTAGATGGCAGGAGGCCTACGTTGAACAAAAACGGCATCAGGCTCTTTTTGTACGTGCCCAAGAGCGTGCCAACAAGATTCAAATTGAAAATTTAAAAATACGTAATGAATTCAAAGAGGCGGAACAAGATCGCCGCATGAATGAGCGTATGAATATCGAACGTAAGTCACTAGATGACGAGTTGCAACGCATGCTCACCGAGCGTGAAACCATTCTGGAAAATTCTATCGTTGGGATGATTTTTCTAAATAGTATGGGACGTGTGCAATGGGTCAATACACCGCTTTGCCAAATTTTTGGTGTGGCTCGCGATCATGTTCTGGGTGCTTCGTTAGAACCATTTTATGAATCAAGAGAACGTTACCTTGAGTGTGGTGCTGCGGTAAGTCAGGCAGTGCTGCGTGGCGAAGCATTTGAAACTGAACTGAAAATGCGACGCAGCGATGGCACCGTGTTTTGGGTTCATTTTTCCGGACGTGCCGTCAACAATAATGATCTCTCTTACGGCACGGTTTGGGTAGTCATGGATATATCGGCACGGCGTCAGTTGGAAGACGACTTGCATAAATCTGAGTATAACTATCGTCTGCTTATCAATAATGTGACCGAAGGTATTATTGTTGTGCAAAATGCGCGGATTGCATTTGCTAATCGTTTGATTCAGACCTTGAGTGGATACACGCATGAAGAATTGATTGGCATGCCGTTTACGGAGTCGATCTATGGTGACGATGTTCCCGTCGTTGTTGATCGCCACACGCGCCGCTTGCGGGGCGAAGTCGTCGAACAGTACTATCAAATTCGTCTGCAACATAGAGCTACCAAAACATTGATATGGGTAGAAATTTCCTCAGTTCTGATCGAGTGGGAAGGACAGCCTGCAACACTTTCATTTGTATCGGATTTGACTCAGCGTAAGTTGTTAGAGTCACAGCTCAAAGAGAGTATGGACGAACAAATGCGTTTGCAAACCTTGCAGATGCAAAATGAATTGAAGGTCTCTGAACTGGCTCGCCGTCACGCCGAGGAAACCACGGAAGCCAAGTCTCTTTTCTTGGCAAACATGAGTCATGAAATCAGAACCCCGATGAACGCTATTATTGGTATGGCGCATTTGGCTTTGCGAACCGATTTGACCGTTAAACAAAAAGATTATGTAGAAAAAATCCACAAAGCCGGCATGTCTCTGATGGGAATTATTAACGATATTTTAGACTTTTCTAAGATTGAAGCGGGTAAGCTAGATATTGAGGAAGTTGAGTTTGATCTTGATGAGGTGTTCAATAGCGTTGCTGTCGTCACTAGCGAAAAGGCGGAGCAAAAGGGTCTTGAGTATTTGTTCGATGTTGCTGAATCAGTGCCCAGAAGATTGAAGGGTGACCCTTTGCGAATAGGGCAGGTCTTGATTAATCTAGTCAATAATGCGATCAAGTTTACCGAGGAGGGTGAGGTTTGTTTGCGTTGTGAGCTGCTCGACCAACACGGCGATCAAGTCCGTTTGCAATTTGAAGTGCGTGATACTGGGCTTGGCATGAGCGAGGCACAGTCCGCCAATTTGTTTATGCCATTTAGTCAAGGAGATGAGTCGACAACTAGAAAGTTTGGCGGCACTGGTTTGGGTTTGTCGATTTCCAAAGGCATGGTGGATTTAATGGGAGGGGGAATTTCTTTGCAGAGTTGTCCTGGCCAAGGAACATCAGTTTGCTTTCAATTGCCTTTAATCGCTTTGCCAACTGAACCGAAGGAAATTAAGCGAGAATTATTCGAACAATTATCCGTGCTAATTGTTGATGATCACGCTTTTGCTGCTAAGTTGTTAGCCGATAAGTTAGCGGTGTATGGTATCGCCTGCAATATGGTGAGATCAGGGCAAGAGGCGCTTACTTTATTATTGGATAGAGATCAGACACTGCAAGGACAATACGACGCGATCTTTGTGGATTTGCATATGCCATATATGGATGGCACCGAACTCATTACATTAATCCGGAACGCGAATTTGCAAGATATGCCGAAAATCGCTTTGGTTGGTGCTACGGCTAGAGAGAATCTGAATTATCGTGAAGAGTCGTCAATGACAGACGCGTATCTCGATAAACCTTTCAATATGTCGAATGTATTTGATTGCCTCGTTAATATGTTCTCTTACCATACACATAGTAGTGTGGCGCGCGCAGCGCATGGTGTGTTTAAGTGTCAAAATTTACGTGTTTTGTTGGTTGAGGATAATGTCGTAAATCAGCAAATTGCACGTGAATTATTGGAGGCGGCCGACATCTCTGTGGATCTGGCGTCGAATGGACGGATTGCAGTTGAGCGTCTGCTAGAGCTTGGGCCAGATTATTATGGCATGGTGTTCATGGACGTACAAATGCCCGAAATGGACGGACATGAAGCGACTAAGTTAATTCGGAATAATGAAAACTTTTCTAAGTTACCTATCATTGCGATGACGGCACATGCGTTATTGATTGAGCGAGAGCGCTGTTTTGCTTCGGGAATGAATGCTCATCTGGCAAAGCCGATTAGCCCCAGCGAGCTTTACCAAACCGTGGGCGAATGGTGTCGCGGCTATGTCGTAGGAAATGCGGATGCAGTCTTGATCGAGTCAGTCGCATCAGATGATGCAGCTTTGACTATACCTGGCTTTGATGCACAATTGGGTCTAAGCCGTACCATGGGTGATAGACAGCTCTATTTTAAATTGCTGAAGTTGTTTGCACAGGATCAGCGTGGTGCGATTACCTCAATACGGCAATTGCTGGTTCGCCAAGACTTCAAGACCGCTGAACGTATTGCGCATACCTTAAAGGGGGTTGCCGGATTGATTGGTGCGCATATTCAATTTGCTGCTGGTCAATTAGAAGCAATGCTTGAAGCCTATGAGCCGAGTGCTGAATTTGATGCTTTGTTGGTTGCGGCAGAATTGGAATTGGAACAAAACATCGCTGCAATCGACGCTTGTTTGGCAATTGAATATGCGACAACCATCACGGAAACGGAAGCGGCTTCTTCTAAGCAAACACGAAGCAATGAACAAGTGCTCACAAAATTAAAGCACTGCTATCAATTGGTGAGTAACTATGATGGCGAAGCATTGGATGTGTTATCGGATGCGATTGAGGAGTTGAATGCGGCATTTGGTACTGACGTCCAAAAACAAATTATGAGAGCAGCAGCGCAGTATGATTTTGATGTAATAATTTCTATTATGAAGGGAAATGCACATATGAGTGGTCTGGAGCTTAAGTAAGTCGTGCTCAGTCAAGGTGGCACAAGGGTAAAACAGCATTGAAATTTGAGTTTATTCAAAGGTGACTTATGAACGCATTACAAGATCAATATGCAAAGCAGGTCGTTTTAATCGTGGACGATACCCCTGACAACATTACTTTGTTGTCAGCACTGCTGAAGGATATGTATCGCATTAAAATCGCGACCAATGGTATTAAGGCTTTGCATATCGCTTCGACATCACCCGCACCTGATTTGATTTTGCTTGATGTGATGATGCCTGAAATGGATGGTTATGAGACTTGTAGGCGTTTAAAAGAAAACCCCATGACTGCGGAAATTCCTGTCATATTCCTGACTGCGAAAAGTCAAGTATCTGATGAAGAGATGGGGTTGAAATTGGGTGCGGTTGACTATATTAGCAAACCGATTAGTCCGCCGATTGTACTAGCAAGGGTTGCTACGCAACTTCATCTGGTGCGCGCTCGAAATCTGCTGCAAGATCAAAACAAACACTTAGAATCTCTAGTTCACGACCGTACGATTAAACTCGCAAAAATGCAGGACGCGATTATTATGGCGATGGCTTCGTTAGCGGAAACAAGAGATAACGAAACCGGCAATCATATTCGTCGTACCCAAAATTATGTGGCGGCATTAGCTCGTAAGTTAAAACATTTACCGCGTTTCTCCTCTGAGCTGACGGATGAGAATATTGAGTTACTTTATAAGTCGGCACCCTTGCATGACATTGGTAAAGTCGGCATTCCTGATAATATTTTATTGAAACCGGGGAAGTTGACATCGGAAGAATTCGAAATCATGAAGCTCCATACCAATTATGGGCGCGAAACGATTTTGTCGGTTGAGCGCTATTTGGGGGAAAGTAATGAATTCTTGCGATTTGCAAGAGAGATTACCTATTCGCACCAAGAAAAATGGGATGGCTCAGGCTATCCAGAAAATCTGTCTGGTGATGCGATACCGATTTCCGCTCGACTGATGGCGGTAGCCGATGTGTATGATGCATTAATTTCGAGGCGCGTCTACAAGCCTGCATTTAGTCACGAAGAAGCGATTGATATCATGCAGAAGGGGCGTGGCTCGCACTTTGATCCAGATATCTTGGATGGATTCTTGCAAATAACAGAAGAGTTCAGACAAATTGCGCTACGCTATCGTGAGAGTGAAGCGGGTGAGACTGAAATCTATTGAATTTAGGACAAAGACAAAAAAAGCGCAAAGTAAAAATTTACTTTGCGCTTTTTTACTGCCAGTTTAAATCTTCAGCGGAGATCTTCGGCTGAGATTAACACTCAGCTTAATCAAACACCGGCGACTCAACGCCAAGAATCTTGTGCAATTTTGGTGATGTCGTGGTGTACTGCATGTGAATTTTCTTGTCAGGGAAAATATACGGTGCAGCACCGAAAGCGGCTAATGCAGCTTCATGGAAGCCAGACAAAATCAATTTTTTCTTACCCGGATAAGTATTGATGTCGCCAACTGCGAAAATTCCAGGCACATTGGTTTCAAACTTTTCAGTGTCCATGACTTTCAACTGTTTGCGTTCGATCTCTAAGCCCCAATCGGCGATAGGGCCGAGTTTTGGTGATAAACCGAAGAATACCAACAAATCATCAAGCGGTAAGCGGCGCGTTACACCATCTGCACCCGTAACTTTAATTTCAGCCAATTTGTCATCTTTGGTTTCGATACCAGTGACTTGACCGATGATTAATTGCATCTCATAGTTGTCGCACATTTCTTTCATTTTGGCGACAGAGGCGGGCGCTGCGCGGAAGTCGTCGCGACGGTGCAATACGATTACTGACTCCGCTTTGCCAGCTAATGCCAAAGCCCAGTCTATAGCAGAGTCACCACCACCGCAGATGACCAAATTACGGCCTTCAAAGCGGCTAGGATCTTTGACGCGATAGAAGACTTGCGAGCCTTCAAAAGCTTCAATACCTTCCACTTTCAAAGTACGTGGCTGGAAAGAGCCCACGCCAGCTGCAATGAAAATAGTCTTGGTAATGAACTTGGTACCCATAGAGGTTTCAAGGTCGAAGCGGCCGTCGGCGCGACGTTGAACCAAAGTGACTTCTTGATTCAAGTGAAAAGTTGGTTCAAACGGCTCAATCTGCTTGAGCAAATTGTCGGTTAATTCTTGACCTGTGCAAACTGGCACCGCAGGAATGTCATAGATAGGCTTGTCTGGATACAATTCTACGCACTGACCACCCACCACAGCCAGGGAATCAATGACGTGCGCTTTGATTTCCAATAAGCCAAGTTCAAAAACTTGGAACAGACCAACTGGACCCGCGCCAATGATGACTGCATCTGCTTCAATTACGCCTGGCGCTGCTGAATTTTGTTTGTTGTCCATACGACTTTATATTCTTTAGAAAATTGGGCAAATCGGTCTACTAAAACTGTAGTGCTAAATAGGTCAAAAACGAGAAAAAATTAACGCTCGAGATATTGCAACTTGTCTTTTACATCTTTCCAGTCGTCAGCATTCGCTAAAGGCGTCGTTGTCTTAGTGATTGACGGCCAGCTACGGATCAAATCAGCATTGATTTTGATGAATTGCATTTGATCTTGCGGTACGTCTTCTTCGGCGTAAATTGCATTGACTGGGCATTCGGCAACGCAGACTGCGCAATCGATACACTCATCTGGGTCAATTACGAGAAAATTAGGGCCTGCACGGAAGCAGTCCACTGGGCAAACATCGACGCAGTCAGTATAACGGCAGCGGATGCAAGATTCGGTCACAACGTGGGTCATAACAGGCCTATCAATAAAAAAATCGGGGGGTGAAGCGCTACTGGAAATGTCGATGTAGCTGCACAGCCTTGTATTTTAAGGCAAATCGCCTCAACTCACAATTGCGCTTTAGATAAAATTAGCATAAGTAAATGTAGTTTCCGGTATTCGGTCTTGCCGTCAGAGGTACTTTTTACTTTAGAGTGGCGACTGATGTGGCGTATTGTTGATTACCGTATATTTAGTTTATACTCATATATTCCGCTTTTTTTTGTAAAAGTTAATGAAACCTGCTAAGCCCAAACTGCTAATTGCCCGCGCCATGTTCCCAGACGTGCTTGCCCGGTTGAGTGACTATTTTGAACTTGAGCAAAATCAAGAAGACCGCATTTTTTCAGAGGAAGAGCTCGCAGCGCGCTTGCAAGGTAAATTTGGCATGATCTGTACTTCAAGTGCAAAGATTAATCGAGACTTACTGTCTAAGCTACCTGAACTGAAAATTATTTCAACTATTGCAGTCGGTTACGATAATTTTGACTTACCAGCATGTACGCAGTATCAAGTGATGGCGACCAATGCCCCTGATGTGTTGAATGAAACCACCGCTGATTTCGCATGGGCTTTGATGATGGCGACTGCACGTCGGGTCACTGAAGCAGAACATTTTCTGCGTGGTGGGGAGTGGAAAAAGTGGGGTGTGGATTCATTCGTAGGTGCGGATGTCCATGGATCTCGCCTGGGGATATTGGGAATGGGGCGTATCGGTCAAGCGATTGCGCGTCGTGCAGCAGGGTTTGGTATGGAGGTGATCTACCATAATCGAAGTCGACTCAGCGCCGAACAGGAATTGGCTGCGCATCATGCGCGCTATGTGGATAAAGAAAGCTTATTGCGTGAATCTGATCATTTGATTTTAGCCTTACCTTATTCACCAGAATCACATCACTGTATCGCTGCCATTGAACTTGCGAAAATGAAACCTAGTGCGACCTTGATCAATATTGCACGTGGTGGGATTGTGGACGATATGGCCTTAATTCAGGCACTGCGAACGGGGCAAATTGCAGGTGCAGGGCTAGATGTGTTTGAAAATGAGCCACGTTTTCATTCTGATTTCTTAGGTTTGAAGAATGTCGTTTTGACTCCGCATATTGGAAGTGCATCAGATAAGACACGGAGGGCGATGGTGAACCGTGCGATCACGAATGCGATTGCAGCCGTGTGTGGTGAAGTGCCGCCAGATTTGCTGAATCGAGATGTACTGGCAATGTAAGTTCGTCTGATTATAAGACACAGGCACTAATAGTTCTATTTAGTGCCTGCATTGTTATAAGCCAATTCCGACTGGGTAAATGTTACAAAGCTTCAGTCTTTTAGCGACTCGATCAGATCAATGTATTCCTGCATCGCTCCATCTTTTGACGTGCCTTTCAATTCTGCCCAAGCATCAAACTTGGCGCGCGCAACAAAATCGGTCATGCCCGGTCGATCGCCACTAGCATCGCCAGTGCTGGCTTGCTTGAAGAGTGCGTAAATTTTCAACAAAGTCATATTGTCAGGGCGTTCCGGTAAATTCTTGGAATCAGCCTGAGCTTGGTTAAATTGGTCGACGAGGCTCATAAAATCTCCTGATGCTGGAAAGTGATAGGAATAGTGGGAAGCTTTGGAAGCGGTATTGACTTCGTTGAATGGTAGTTTGCTTCTGCGTTCTAGCTTAACAGTATTATCACAGCCTTCCAATAGAAGATTTCCTCAAGAAGAAAAATGCTTTTGTGTGCTGCAAAAAAAATGTCATTAGAAAAAACGCCAGAGAATTCTGGCGTTTTAGCGAAGCAGTTACGTTGACTTTGTTAACCTTAGTTAATGTATGGTCGGCTCCGCACCACAACAAACTTTGTATTTCTTACCGCTACCACAGGGGCAAGGATCATTTCTGCCAACTTTCGGCGCATCGCGTTTCACCGTCGCGACGCCAGATTTGCGAAGTGGTGCCCAAAAGCGCCGGATTTCACCTATGGAAGCTTCCAGTTTTAAGGCAAGTTGATGGCATTTTTCAG
Organism: uncultured Undibacterium sp.; assembly: GCA_963512475.1. Lineage (GTDB taxonomy): Bacteria > Pseudomonadota > Gammaproteobacteria > Burkholderiales > Burkholderiaceae_D > Undibacterium. The sequence continues at coordinate 7,635 of CAUPNA010000100.1, read as the reverse complement.
GCGTATCCACCAATTTTGTTTCTTCCTCTTCGATCTCTTCTGCGCCGAGCAAGTAAATCGGTTCTAGCAAAGGTGCGATGGTGGGCGATTCCCATGCTGCTTCCCAAGCTTCTTCGCGTAATTGCATGCCTTCCCAAAAGCCCCAGGCCCAAGTTTCCCCGTCAATTAGTTCTTTGCCATTTTCTTCCATGACGCAAAATAAGGGTTCGAATTCTTGGGGTGCAACTTCAAAGGTGATTTGAATCTCGTTCATAAAGCGGGCGATCAAATTCGTAATCCGTTGCATTTCTTTGGGATTTTTAAATTTTGGCTCCCCCTGTTCAGGCAGTCCCCACACCAGTGGTAGCCACTCGGTCATGGCAATCACTTCGGGACCAAGTGCGATCGCTGTCAGGAAGCCGTGCAGGGCGTCCATGGTCATGCCGTCATCGCCTACGGCGTCTGACATTAAAAATTTATCGAGTTCGTTAAACTCTTTGTCGCTGAGGGGTTCATCTAGATGCATGATGCTTGCTCGTCTTAAAGGGGTTTTTAGATGGTATCGCGACGTATTCTGTATGCGGATCCTGATTGTGATCTCAGTCGCGATCTTAATAGCAGAAGTGTAGCGCTTTGTTTCTGGTTCGTGGTGAGAAAGCACGTACAATGAGGGTTATGAACAAAAATATCTTAATTTCTAGCGATAGTCAGGTTGAAAACTGTTCTGAAAATAAGTCGGTAGGTCTTTCAAATTTCCCACTCAATCCTAGTGACTTTTCGGGTTTGACTCCCGATTGTGTGTTTGATGCCATGCACGCGCAGGGTTATCACTGCGATGGCCGATTATTGGCTTTGAATAGCTATGAAAATCGGGTTTATCAAGTGGGTATGGATGATGCGCCGCCTTTGGTGGTGAAATTTTATCGTCCATTGCGTTGGAGCGATGCGCAGATAAAGGAAGAACATCAATTCGTAAGCCAGCTCCAAGCTGCTGAAATTCCGGTTGTCCCCGCTTTAGTGGATCTGCATGGCAATAGCTTACGTGAATTTTCGGGTTTTCGGTTTGCGGTATTTGCGCGGCAAGGTGGGCGTGCTCCTGAATTAGACCGTGTTGGCACTTTAGAATGGATAGGGCGTTTTTTAGGACGAATTCACGCGGTTGGCGCGCAACAAAGCTATCAACACCGGCCAAAAATAAATCAGCAAACCTATGGCGATACATCGCTGAATTATTTGTTGCAGCAAGATTTTATTCCGGCTGACATAGTGCATGCCTACGAGGCAACCGCGCGTATGATGTTATCCGCTGTGAATAACGCCTATCTACAAGCTGGCGAAGTGATGGATTTGCGCTTGCATGGCGACTGCCACATGGGAAATGTATTGTGGACTGAAGCCAGTGCACATCTCGGGGCGCATGTTGGGCCGCATTTTGTTGATTTCGATGATAGTAGGATGGGACCTGCGATGCAGGATTTGTGGATGCTGTTGTCCGGCTCGCGTCAGGAAATGCAAGAGCAGTTATGCGACATTTTGATGGGCTACGAAGACTTTTATAGCTTCGATCCGGCTGAATTGCACCTGATTGAAGCCTTGCGTAGCCTGCGCTTGCTGCATTATTCAGCATGGTTGGCGCAGCGTTGGGCAGATCCCGCCTTTAAACAAGCCTTTCCCTGGTTTAATACGCAGCGCTATTGGCAAGATCGTATTTTAGAAATGCGAGAACAAATTGCCTTGATGGACGAAGCGCCATTGCGTGTCTGAAAAATTTTCTCAGTTGGATGATTCGCTTCTTAATTGCATGCGCTCATCGCTTACAATGGCGTTGTTCTGACTATTTTCTTTTATGTGATAACTATGACACAAGATGAATTGAAACTCGCAGTCGCGCAAGCTGCGATTGCTTACGTAGTTGAAGGTGAAATTGTTGGCGTTGGCACGGGTTCTACTGCTAATTTTTTTATCGACGAGCTAGCGAAGATTAAACACAAAATCAAAGGAGCCGTTGCATCCTCAGAAGCAACCGCAAGCCGCTTGCGCGGTCATGGCATTGCTGTATTTGATTTGAATGATGTCAGTTCTATGCCAGTTTATATTGATGGTGCTGATGAAGTTACTGCTAGTGGTGCCATGATCAAGGGCGGCGGCGCTGCATTGACTCGTGAAAAAATCGTTGCATCAGTCGCTAAATCGTTTGTCTGCATCGCTGATGGCTCTAAGTTAGTTAACTTGTTAGGGAAGTTTCCTTTGCCAGTCGAAGTTATTCCCATGGCGCGTGAGTCCGTTATACGTGCGTTGAATGCGATCGGTGGTGAGGCAAAACTGCGGATGAAAGAGGGGACTGCATTGATAACTGATAACGGCAATATCATTGTCGATATATATGGTTTGCAAATCGCTGATCCCATCGCATTAGAGGCGCAGATCAATAATATCGTCGGCGTGGTGACCGTGGGATTATTTGCTGCTCAAGGCGCGAATGTTTGTTTGCTCGGCACTACGGATGGCGTTAAGACTTTACAGTTTTAAATTTGGTAACAATGTTAGTAGTAATTTAGGAGTAAATAGATGGTTGACGCGCAAATCAAAGATGACGAAGTCATCGCACAAACGACACTGTGGTTGGAAAAAGCCGTCATAGGCTTAAATCTATGTCCGTTTGCCAAAGGTGTACATATTAAGGATCAGATTCGCTATTTCGTCAGCCATGCGACGACTCCAGAAGCGTTGATCAAAGATTTGATGGCCGAGTTAGAAGTGCTGGCAGAAGCAAATCCGGAAAAAATCGATACCACCTTATTGATTCATCCTTTCGTGATGCAGGATTTTCTCGACTATAACGATTTCCTGGAAGTGGCTGATGCGACTTTGGAGGAGTTGGATCTGGATGGTATTTTGCAAGTAGCAAGCTTTCATCCTCAGTATCAGTTCGAAGATGCTGAGCCAGATGAGATCGACAATTATACGAATCGTTCGCCATTCCCAACGCTGCACTTGCTGCGTGAAGACAGTATCGATAAGGCTGTGGAGGCGTTTCCTGAAGCGGAACAGATCTACGAGAAAAACATGCAGACTTTACGTGCATTAGGGCATGATGCTTGGAAGAAGCTTTTTATTTGAATAAATTGTGTGAACTGAAACGAGAAAAGGGGATCTGTTTTTTTTCGTTTTAGTTTATTTCGGTTTTGGAAAAATTCTGTTGCAGCACAAAGTAGGTGAAGATGAGCCCTACGGAAGTTCTCGCCAGAGATTCTTTCCTTATATGGATATTTGTTTTGGTTATGTGTGAATTTCTTTTTTTCGACTAAATGCTCGACAAAATGAAGGCCTAGTGCGATCGTATATCGCCTTGGTGTTTAGCTTTATTAATATTTTTATTGTTAGTAAGTGATTGCAAATTCGCGCTATTGTCATGCAATTGTCATTAAGTTGTGCTATTGCTTTTTTCTCGCTGCTAGACTGTTTTGATTTATCTTGTTTTTCTCTCTTATTTTTTCTTACAAAACTATGCTTAGTTTTTATTTGTTTTGCCGGTAATACGCATTGCATCTACCTCCCATCAGGTGCTGTCGCTTAAAAAACAGGCGCATGTGCCTTGTTATTTTGCAGAGCAGCATGTAAAGTCATGCGTTCTTTTTCTCTCTTTACTCCCTTTTTCGTCACTCTTTTTGAAATGTTATGGCTTTAATTGTCCACAAATACGGCGGTACGTCGATGGGGTCTACGGATCGCATTAAGAACGTCGCTAAGCGCGTCGCCAAATGGCATGATGCTGGTTATCAAATCGTAGTTGTACCGTCTGCTATGTCAGGCGAAACGAATCGAATTATTGGTTTGGCTAAAGAAATTATGGCTGATCCTGATCCGCGTGAACTCGACATGATTGCCTCCACGGGCGAGCAAGTGTCGGTTGGACTGCTGGCGATCGCATTGCAAGCTTTGGGCAAGAAAGCCGTTTCTTATGCTGGCTGGCAAGTGCCGATTAAGACTGATTCTTCCCACACAAAAGCACGCATTGCATCGATTGATGATTCAAAAGTGAATGCCGATTTGGCTGAGGGTAAGATCGTCATTATTACTGGCTTTCAAGGTGTTGATGAGTTGGGTAATATCACGACCTTGGGTCGCGGCGGTTCGGATACTTCTGCGGTCGCAATCGCCGCTGCACTGAAGGCACAAGAATGTTTGATTTATACCGACGTTGACGGCGTGTATACAACCGATCCACGTGTTGTTTCCGATGCCCGCAAATTGAATACGGTCACATTTGAAGAAATGTTAGAAATGGCATCGCTGGGTTCCAAAGTTTTGCAGATACGTTCTGTGGAATTTGCGGGTAATTACCGCATGCCAACTCGAGTGTTGTCATCATTGACTGACCCATTAATGCCTTTAGCCGAAGAAATTATTTCCGGCACACTGATTTCGTTTGAGGAAGATACAAATATGGAACAAGCCACTATTACCGGTATCGCATTTAATCGCGATGAAGCAAAACTCACTGTGTTTGGTGTGCCGGATAAGCCAGGTATTGCTTACCAAATACTTGGCCCTATCGCTGATGCCAATATTGAAGTCGATATGATTATTCAAAACCAATCGGTCGAAGGTAAAACCGACTTCACATTTACTGTTCCGCGTGGCGACTACAGTAAAGCGATGGATGTATTGAATGCTAGTGTCAAGGAGCATATCGGCGCAGGCAATATCATTGGCGACTCGAAAGTGTCGAAGGTGTCTGTAGTGGGTGTTGGTATGCGTAGTCACGTAGGTATTGCTTCTCAGATGTTCCGTACTTTGTCGGATGAAGGCATTAACATCCAGATGATTTCTACATCAGAAATCAAAATTTCTGTTTTGATTGATGAGAAATATATGGAATTGGCAGTACGTGCTTTACATAAGGCATTTGAATTGGAAGCTGCGTAGTTACGATTTTCATGTGAGATTTTCATGGTTGGTAGTTGACCAAAGATGAACTACCCGCTATGATCACGGTCTCGCTTGTAATGCCTTGCGTAAGCATAGTGTTGTGAGAGTGTGGAGACGTGGCCGAGTGGCCGAAGGCACTTCCCTGCTAAGGAAGCATCTGGGGTAACCTGGATCGTGAGTTCGAATCTCACCGTCTCCGCCAAAGAATTGGTGCCCGCTTAATGAGAGTTAAGCGGGCATTTTTCTTTTTTGGATTGTGGAAATCGACTTTCATAAAATTTATTTATGGCGTAGTCTGTACTTTTTAAGTAAAAGTCCCTTTAATTTCGTTTGATCTTCGTCTATTGTGCAATGCACCAATAATACCAAGGAAAACAATTGGCTCATCAATCTACTAAGAGCAGCTTGTCAGCATTGACACTCGCTGCCGTCGGCATCGTCTATGGCGATATCGGCACCAGTCCCTTATATGCCATGCAAGAAGTTTTTGATCATAAGCATGGCCTAGCACTGAATCCCGAAAACATTTTAGGTATTGTCTCCCTAATTATTTGGGGTCTTATTTTTATCGTTTCATTGAAGTACGTCACATTGGTTTTACGTGCAAACAACCGCGGCGAGGGCGGGATTATGGCGTTGACAGCGTTGACTTTAGAATCGGTAGGTAAAAATTCGAAGATGTATTTCCCGTTAGTGGTCTTGGGTGTCTTAGGCGCTTCACTGTTTTATGGTGATGGTGTTGTTACCCCGGCGATGACCGTGTTGTCGGCGATTGAGGGTATTAAGGTTGCAACGCCAGCGCTCAAGCCATTTGTTGTGCCAATTACTTTGATTATTCTGATCTTATTGTATTCCGTCCAATCGAGAGGCACTGCGACAATTGGAAAATTCTTTGGACCGGTGATGGTGCTTTGGTTTGCTGTTTTGGCAGCAATGGGCATTTATAATATTCTTCGAGAGCCAGCGATTTTGGCAGCATTTAATCCTTTTAGAGCATTGGAATTTTTGTACTACCATCGTTGGGCGGCATTTATTGCTTTGGGTGCAGTGGTGCTTGCGTTCACGGGTTCTGAAGCTTTGTATGCGGACATGGGACATTTTGGTTCAAAGCCTATTCGTGCTGCTTGGTTCTTAATCGTTTTCCCCGCCTTAGGTTTGAATTATTTGGGGCAAGGTGCTTTATTGATTATTGAGCCTACCGCTGTATCAAATCCGTTTTTTAATCAGCTTGGAGATTGGAGTATTTATCCACTGGTTGTTCTTTCAACGATGGCCGCGGTTATTGCGTCACAAGCAACGATTTCCGGCGCATTTTCCATGACAAAGCAGGCAATTTCCCTAGGGTTCTTACCTCGAATGAAGATTGTTCATACTTCAACCAAAGAAATTGGCCAGATCTATATTCCTATGGTGAATTGGTTGCAATTTGCTGCAGTTGTGGCGGCGGTGGTAGGCTTTGGTTCGGCAACTAATTTGGCTTCTGCTTACGGTATTGCTAATACCGGAACGATGTTGGTGACGACGATCCTGACTTTCTACGTGATTCGACACGCGTGGAAATACAATTTGTTTTTGTGCATTGGTGCGACTTCATTTTTCTTCTTGATTGATATCACCTTGTTTTCTTCAAACATGATGAAGTTTTTCAGTGGTGGTTGGTTCCCGATTGCGCTTGGTTTGTGTATTAGTATTGTGATGCTAACTTGGCGTCGTGGTCGTTCATTGGTGTTTGATAATTTGAAAAAGCACGCGATTCCGTTGGAAGAATTTTTGGAGTCTTTATTTGTCTCTCCGCCAGTTCGGGTTGCTGGTACTGCAGTGTTCTTGCGTGGTGAGGCAGATGGCGTGCCACATGCCTTGCTGCACAATCTATCTCACAATAAGATATTGCACGAGCGCGTCATTTTCATTACTTTGCATAATCGTGAAATTCCCTGGGTACCGTTTTCAGAGCGAATCAAAGTGACTGACTTGCGCAATAATTGTTTCCAGATTGATGTGTACTATGGCTTTAAAAACGAGCCTGATATTCCGAATGCTTTGGAGTTGTGCGCGCCATTTGGATTGATCTTTGAACCACTTGAAACTTCATATTTTATTTCGCGTCAGACGATTATTTCTAGTCCCGGCAGCGGTATGGCAACTTGGCGGGAAGGCTTATTTGTAGCCATGTCGCGCAATGCACGTGATGCGGCTGATTATTACCAAATTCCAAGTAATCGGGTAATTGAAGTTGGGGCGCAGGTTGAAATATAAGCGAGATGTCAAAAGTTGTGCGGTAAGGAAACTTTGGAATAGGGCTTATCAATTGAAAATAGCTGTGCTATAATCTTGTTCTTCGCGGCTGTAGCTCAGCTGGATAGAGTACTTGGCTACGAACCAAGGGGTCGTGGGTTCGATTCCTGCCAGCCGCACCAGATTTAAGGGACTAGATGAAAATCTAGTCCCTTTTTTCGTTTTCGAGCAGATTTTTTCTTCATTATTTTATTTTCTGCTTGGCTTGAAATTGGGGTGTAGCGTAGTGTTGTATAGTAAAACTAGAATTCTTGGTTTTATCCTTGTTTCAAGGCTTCATATTTGTCACCCACTCTGCTATAATCTGTTCCTTCGCGGCTGTAGCTCAGCTGGATAGAGTACTTGGCTACGAACCAAGGGGTCGTGGGTTCGATTCCTGCCAGCCGCACCAGATTTAAGGGACTAGATGAAAATCTAGTCCCTTTTTTC
>CAUPNA010000099.1:0-17039 GCA_963512475.1 uncultured Undibacterium sp. | reverse complement strand
TTTTTTTCGCTCTTCGTTGCAAATAGCTAGCTATTTTCGCCTCATTCACGTAAAAACTGCCTCGAAAAGTGCATCCACCATCGCCTCAAATCCTAACGGAAATTCTGGGTTTAAAGTACTGGACACCCTGTTTCTGGACATTTTGTTTCATCCTAAGTTTTCCTGTCCGGCTCCAACGTGAAATCGGAATCGTCACAATCATCTTTATTAACAGGGATGCAGTCGCAAGATAATGTGCGCGGCTGGCGTAAAGTCGTCCGTCGTGTGCGAGGTGCGTGCTTTGTCGCCGCCTGCCACAGTGGTCGAGGTTTGAAAAAAACTATTGCCATCGCGATGAAGTGCTTGTTAGTGCTGTATTTTTTATTCGCCATTTTATTTCTATTGCTGCGCTACGTGGTTCTGCCGGGGCTTGAAAATTACAAGACGGACATAGAGCAATTCGCCAGTCGCAAAATGGGTCGACAAGTTCAGATCGAAAAAATTCAGGCTGGATGGCAAAACTTTAATCCACAATTGACACTTAATAATGTCGTCATTCACGATCAATTTTCAAAGCCTGCATTAAGTTTGCCTGAAGTTCGCACCAGTATTTCCTGGTGGTCCTTGTTTGTGTTGGATATCAGATTCGACAAAATTACTTTGCTTAAACCTAGCTTGAAAGTGCTTAGAGATCGTGAAGGCACGATTCAGGTTGCCGGTTTTCCAATTCAACTAAAGCAACAAAAAAATCAAGATGAGGCTGGCATCGATTGGGTGTTGGCGCAGCATGAAATAAGCATACAAGATGGGCAAATCAGTTGGGATGATCATTTGCGAGAAAATCCTGTTTTAGAATTGAATGAAGTCAATCTTGTCTTGGAAAATCAATGGCACAAACACCGTTTTGCGCTACATGCCAAACCACCGTCACTGTTAGCCGCACCGGTGGATATTCGCGGTAACTTTACTCAATCCGTTTTTGCACATAGAAAATCTGAACTTGCTTCTTGGTCAGGTGAATTGTATTCAGATCTCAGAAAAGCGGATTTACCGCTCATTCATCGATATTTTCCTTTGCCGGTTAAGCTGGACAAGGGCGTGGGAACTTTACGTTCTTGGCTGAAAATGGATCAGGGGCGTATCGTCGACTTCACTGCTGATGTACGTTTACAAGATGTGCTTGGAAAGTTTCGTCGCGATTTGCCGATTTTGGATATGGCGCAAGTGAGCGGTCGTATCATCGCTTCCGAGCGCATTACTGATAATCGCCGTTACCTGTCCTGGATGCCTGGACAAGCTGGCCACAGCTTGGCTCTTGTCGACTTTTCTATGCAAACCCGAGACGGTTTGCTCTTGCCAGCGACCACTTTAAAGGAGACTTTTACCCCAGGTGAAAAAGGACAAGGTGAAAAAGTTGAACTCTATGCGCAGTCTCTTGATCTGCATTCTTTAGCCAATTTTGCTGAACACTTGCCTATTCCTTTGGATCAGAGACGTCTGTTGATAGACGTCGCACCGAAAGGCGTATTGAAGGAGTTTACCGCACGCTGGCAAGGCAGTTTCCCTGAAATTTCTAGCTATAGCATCAAAGGGCATTTCAGTAATTTGGAAATGCAACCACAAAAGGCGCAACTTGCACGTCCTAAAGTAGGCAAGACACCAGCGAAAGCGGCCGTGCCAGCGATTCCCGGTTTTGATAATTTGTCCGGTTCAATTGATGCGAATGATAAAGGTGGTAGTTTTACTTTGGATTCACATGATCTGGTGCTGCAACTGCCGAGTTATTTTGTTGATCCTCTAATGCCATTTAAACGTTTGCAAATGCAGGCGCAATGGCAGTTCGCTGCCGATGATAAGTTACTGTTTCAAGTCAATGGTATGGAGTTTGAACAAGACGGTGCGATCGCATCATTGAGTGGCAAGCATGTGTTATCGATGCGTCAGCAAGATTTAGGTGAGGTCGATATAAGTGGGCGTCTGAATGGTTTTGATCTAAAAACGATCAATCGTTACATTCCAGCACATACCCCAGATGATTTACGTTTTTGGTTGAGTAATGCCTTGTTAGATGGGACTGCCAACGATGTCGTTTTTCGACTCAAAGGCCCCTTAGCACAATTTCCATTTCATCAAAAAGAAAGTCGAGCGCTTGAACAGGGAGAGTTTTTCGTGAAGGGCAATATTCAAGCAGGTAAATTGAATTTCCTGCCCGGGGCTTTTGCGAAAGATGGTGCTGCGCCTTTTTGGCCGATGATAGAGAACATCAAAGGAAGCTTTATTTTTGATCGCGCCCGTATGGAAATCCGTGCGGAAAGCGGCACGACAAATGGTGTCGTTGTCTCAAAAGTAAAGGCGGTGATCCCAGATTTGATGGAGCACAATTCTGCATTGCAGATTGATGGCATTGCTAGTGGTGGCTTGCAGACGATGCTTAGTTATGTCAAAGCCAGTCCGGTTGACGACTTGTTAGGAAATTTTTTACACGACACAGTCGCGACTGGGACTGCACAACTGAGCTTAAAGCTGCAGTTGCCGCTGCATACAATTCTTGATTCGAAAGTGCAGGGTGTTCTGCAATTAGGCGCTAACGATACAACTTTGCAACCAGATTTGCCATTGATCACGGGCTTAAATGGTCGAATCGAGTTTAATGAGCGCGGCTTAAACTTGGGCAATTTAAAAGCGTCAATGTTGGGTGGGGTTGTGCAAGCGAGCGGAGGTACGCAAAAAGATGGCGTCATACGTATTAAGTTAGATGGTGTTGCTAGCGCCGACGGAATACGTAAATATTTTGCGGATGTCGATTTGGGTGGGCTATTAACTGGCTTGAACGGCGAGAGTCGCTACTCCACACAAATAAACGTAAGGCAACATCAAACTGAAGTAATAGTGGAGTCTGGTTTGCAGGGTTTAGGATGGAATTTGCCAGCACCATTGACTAAAGCTGCCAATGACAATCTACCCTTGAAATTTGAACTCCTGCCAGATGTTTCAGGTGCCGCTGGTGAATCGCGCGAGCAAATCAAACTGAGCGTTGGGAGCCGTCTGAATGCCCATTATCAACGTAAAAAATTGAATGAAAAAAATGCGAAATGGCAATTAACACGTGGCAGCGTTGCGGTGAACGCGCCTGCGATATTGCCGGATAGTGGGCTCAGCGTGCATATTGACACTAAATCTTTAAATGTGGATGACTGGCGCCGTCTGCTGGAGAAAAACACGAAGGTCATCGAAGGAAGTATTGAGAGCGGTGTAGGCAATGCGCAGAATCAACCAGTGCAACTGGCTGATCGCAAGAAAAATCCTGATATTGCGCAGTACATAGAACCGAATAGTTTTTCAGTAACTACGGATGAATTATTTTTATTTGGCAAAAAATTAGACAATATTGTATTGGGTGCTTCGCATCAGTTTGGCTTGTGGCAGGCAAATTTAGATTCAAAGCAGGCATCAGGCTATCTGACATGGAATGGCTTGGGCAATCAACAGTCTAATGGTCAGTTAACGGCACGTTTGAACCGCTTGATGATTCCTAAATCAGCGGCATCCGATGTCGGTGACCTGTTAGAAGCAAAAAACACGACGAAGCAAATTCCTAATCTAGACATCCAAGTTGATAATTTTGAGTTGTTTGATAAAAAACTAGGGCGTTTAGATTTGAATGCCAGTAACAGCTTGGCCGTCCAAGGACGAGAATGGCATATCGACAAACTAAATCTAAAAAATGATGATGCTGAGCTGAGTGCGAGCGGAAAATGGGTGGCAAGAGCTAATGATAGCCAGACGAATTTGCGCTATGTTTTAGATATTGCAAACTCCGGTAAGCTTTTGGATAGACTAGATTTTCAGGAAGTTATGCGTGGCGGTAAAGGTCGGTTGGAAGGCGATGCACAATGGAATGGGCTGCCTTTCGATATTGATATTCCTAGTTTAAGTGGACAATTGCAACTGAAGCTCGCAGCCGGTCAGTTTCTCAAAGTGGATCCAGGTGCAGCGAAGTTACTTGGTGTCTTGAGCATGCAATCATTACCACGACGATTTACTTTGGATTTTCGCGATGTTTTTTCGGATGGATTTGCTTACGATACGATTACGGGAACAGCGCAGATCCAGCATGGTATTGCCAAGACTGATAATTTGAAAATGAATAGCGTGAACGCAACTGTGTTGATGGAAGGGAATGCCGATATTGCCAAAGAGTCGCAAGATTTACACGTTGCAGTCATTCCAGATTTGAATGCCGGTGCGGCTTCTGTGGTTTATGGTCTGGCAGTAAATCCTGTGATAGGTTTGGGTACCTTCTTAGCACAGTTGTTCTTTAGAGACCCATTAAAACGCGCTTTTACCTATGAATATCAAATTACTGGACCTTGGAAAAATCCGGTCGTAACTAAGATAGAAAACAAAGAGCGTCAACAAATTCTAGATAAGCAAAAAGCAGAGCAATTGAAAGCGGAACAAGATAAAAATAAGGCAGAAGTAAAATAAGGACTATGATGAAAATCGCTGCGATACAAATGGTGTCGGTATCTCATCCAAACACTAATATCCAAACGGCAAAACGTTTATTGCAACAGGCAAAATTAGCCGGTGCCGAACTCGCCGTTTTGCCTGAGTATTGGTCGATCATGGGCTTGCGTGATACTGATAAATTGGAGTTTGCTGAAGCGCCTGGAAATGGGATTTTACAGAATTTTTTGAAGCAGATGGCGCACGAATTGCAGATGACTATCATCGGTGGCACCATTCCTTTGCAATCAAGTGACAGCCATAAAATTTATAACGCCTGTCTGGTATTTGATCCCAGCGGAACGCAAATTGCGCGCTACGACAAAATACATTTGTTCGGCTTTACCAATGGTGAGGAAAGCTATCAGGAATCAAACACCATACAGGAAGGTAATGACATCGTTAGTTTTGATAGCGCGATAGGTAAAATTGGCTTGGGTATTTGCTATGATCTGCGCTTTCCTGAATTGTTTCGCAACATGGGTGCATGCAGCCTGTTAGTCTTGCCAGCTGCGTTTACTTATACAACTGGGCAGGCGCATTGGGAAATTTTGTTGCGTGCTCGTGCGATTGAAAACCAATGCTATATATTGGCTTCGGCGCAAGGCGGTACGCATGATAGCGGTCGTCGTACTTGGGGGCATAGTATGCTCGTCGATCCATGGGGCAAAGTGATGAATTGCCTAGAGGAAGGGGAGGGTGTCGTCATCGCTGATATGGATTTGGTGGCAATGGAAAAAATCCGCAGCAATTTGCCCGCTTTGAAACACCGGCGCTTCACTTGTTAGTCAGGAACTCCTGTCGCAAACTTCCGCACGAAATGCTCTACAATACGCGAGTTAATAGCCATTATGGCTGCCAATAAAGATTGAAAAACATGACACCATTTGATTCAAATTTAAAACATCTCGCTATCGCCCGCGATATTCTCTTAACGCCTTTTGGCCTCGATGAAGTGAAGTTAGCGTCCGCACTGAAAACCATGTTCACGCATAAAATTGATTATGCCGATCTGTATTTTCAGTTCACTAAGAGTGAAGGCTGGAGTTTGGAAGAAGGTATCGTAAAAACCGGTAGTTTTTCGATAGATCAAGGCGTTGGCGTGCGCGCTGTGTCTGGTGATAAAACGGCATTCTCGTATTCCGATGAAATATCTGAGCATGCACTGTTAGAGGCAGCTGCAGCCACACGCACGATCGCGCGAGCAGGCTCTGGCAAAATTCAAGTCGCCTCGTCCATGCAAGGTATACAAGGTCATAATTTGTTTTTACAAGATGATCCTTTGGCCTCTCTGGATGCAACACAAAAAGTTGCTTTGTTAGAGCGTATAGAGAAAATTGCGCGCGCTAAAGATCCACGCATCGTGCAAGTGATGGCCAGTCTGGCTGGCGAATACGATGTAATTCTGGTGGCTCGCAGTGACGGTGTTATCGCTGCCGATGTCCGCCCATTAGTACGTATGTCATTGACTGTAATCGCTGAACAAAATGGACGTCGTGAGACGGGTTCTAGCGGCGGCGGCGGCCGTTACAACTTCTCGTATTTCACTGATGCGATTCTTGAGCAATATGCTGACGATGCCGTAAAGTCTGCGTTGGTCAATTTGGATGCCCGTCCAGCGCCTGCTGGTCCTATGACCGTCGTGCTTGGTTCTGGTTGGCCCGGTGTCTTGTTGCACGAAGCGATTGGTCATGGTCTGGAAGGTGATTTTAATCGTAAAGGTTCAAGTACTTTTGCTGGTCGTATCGGAGATAGAGTAGCCGCCAAAGGCGTGACGGTTGTTGATGACGGCACCTTAGCGAATCGTCGTGGCTCTTTGAATATCGACGATGAAGGTAATCCTACGCAATGTACTACTTTAATCGAAGACGGTATTCTCAAAGGCTATATCCAAGACACCATGAATGCGCGTCTGATGAAAATGCCTGTCACAGGGAATGCACGCCGTGAATCCTTTGCGCATTTGCCAATGCCGCGTATGACGAATACTTATATGTTGGGTGGGGATAAAGATCCGGCTGAGATCTTAGCGTCGGTCAAAAATGGTTTGTACGCGGTAAATTTCGGCGGTGGTCAGGTCGACATTACTAACGGTAAATTCGTCTTTTCCGCGAGCGAAGCTTACATGATTGAGGATGGCAAAGTCACTTATCCGGTGAAAGGCGCAACTCTGATCGGTAATGGTCCTGATGTTCTGAATCGTGTGTCGATGATAGGCAATGACATGCGCTTGGATTCGGGTGTAGGTGTTTGTGGCAAAGAAGGGCAAAGTGTCCCTGTCGGTGTAGGACAGCCGACCTTGCGCATTGATGGCTTAGTCGTCGGTGGAACCGCCTGATCGCTTGTTGAAGTAGCGCCAGTAGAAAATTGACGGCAAAAGTTCGTATTGTCTATACATCTTTTTGCCGTCGATTGATTGTTAAAAAGCCTTTATTTTTGCAACTAGTATTGAATGTAACTTTGCATCTTGAGTCGATTGGATATTGTGATTACAGTGTCCTATTTCTACGAAAGGATCAGCATGTCTAAACTTTCCTTCAATCAAGGTTCGCCCCAATTTATCCCCTTGAGTACCTATCGCGGCTATCCAGAAAGTGAGATGGAAGCGCGGGCAGTCGAGTTTTACCAAGAACTCGCTCGTCGTAAAACCATACGAGAATTTTCCTCCGAGCCCGTGTCGCGTAAAGTAATAGAGCAATGCCTGTTGGCTGCCGGTACCGCGCCTTCTGGTGCAAATCATCAGCCTTGGCATTTCGCCGTAGTCAGTGATCCAGCGTTAAAGCACCGCATCCGCGTTGAAGCGGAAATCGAAGAGCGCGAATTCTATGATCGGCGTGCGCCGCAAGAATGGAAAGACGCCTTAGCGCCGCTAGGCACGGATTCAGACAAGCCATTTCTAGAGGTGGCACCTTATCTGATCGCGATCTTCGGTCAAAAAAGTACCTTAATGGACGATGGCACTGCAGTTAAAAATTATTATGTGCCCGAATCAGTTTCAATTGCCACCGGATTTTTGATTGCAGCTTTACACCATGCAGGTTTAGCGACCTTAACGCATACCCCAAGTCCAATGGGGTTTTTGAATGAATTATTAGAGCGCCCTGATAATGAAAAGCCTTACATTTTATTGGTCGTCGGTTTTCCAGCGGATCATTGTATGGTTCCGAATATTCGCAAGAAAGCTTTGGATGAGATTGCCAGCTTTCTATAGGTGCTTACAGGTGCACATAGGGATTTGAATATAAGCTTATTTCCTAACTTAAGGGTAGTCTCAAGACTTTTACAAATTTACGTGCATATTCAGATAAATTGCTTGCCAATTGCGGGTTGATGTTGTTATAGTCGTTGCATTCGATCACGAGGTTTTCATGAATTTTGCGCGATTTTACTTTCACTTTTACTTTAGCTATTCCAACCTTAAGGCGGTGGAGAAGCGGTAAGTTCACGTAGAAGCAAAATCAACGTATATAGAACCCAACCGATCCAAAAAAACCGCCAGTCTTGGCGGTTTTTTTTTGTCCTTTGAAATTAATTTGTCAAGGCACTGGATAGGCAAAACCGATCAAACAACTTTTTCTAAACACACTTTTTAAGCACATTTTTTATCTTTATCTAACTGAGACTTCGGGAAAATAACATGCAACGCACAGATGATTTACGTATTCGGGAAATGAAAGAGCTGCTTCCACCTTCGCATTTGATTCGCGAATTTGCTTGCTCCGATAAAGCTTCAGAAGTAACTGCCAATGCGCGCTCCGCGCTACATAATATTCTGCAAGCTAAAGACGACAGAGTCATGGTGGTAATTGGTCCATGCTCGATTCACGATACGAAGGCAACATTGGAATATGCAAAAAAACTCGCTGAAGCCCGTGTGAAATTTGCTGGTGAATTAGAAATCGTGATGCGTGTGTATTTCGAAAAACCACGCACTACCGTTGGTTGGAAAGGTTTGATCAACGACCCGTATATGGATAACAGTTTCCGTATTAATGATGGACTGCGTATTGCGCGCGAATTGCTATTGAATATTAATGAACTAGGTTTGCCTGCCGGTACTGAGTACTTGGACATGATCAGTCCACAATACATCGCCGATTTAATCAGCTGGGGCGCTATTGGTGCGCGTACTACAGAATCACAAGTTCATCGTGAACTCGCTTCTGGTTTGTCCTGTCCGGTTGGTTTTAAAAACGGAACCGATGGGAACGTCAAAATTGCGGTCGATGCAATCAAAGCTTCTTCACAACCACATCACTTTTTGTCTGTTACAAAAGGCGGACACTCTGCGATTGTATCGACCAACGGTAATGAAGACTGCCATATCATTTTACGTGGTGGTAAAACACCCAATTACGATGCTATCAGTGTCGATGCCGCAGCTAAAGATATTGCCGCTAATGGTTTGCAGCCACGCATTATGATTGATGCATCACATGCAAACAGTTCAAAAAATCCTTTAAATCAAATTCCGGTTTGTGCTGACATCGCTGGTCAAATCGCGGGTGGTGATCAACGTATAGTCGGCGTAATGATTGAGTCTAATTTAGTCGCAGGGCGTCAAGATTTGGTGGCTGGCAAAGAACTGGTCTATGGTCAGTCAATTACGGATGGCTGTATTGATTGGACAGATAGCGAGATAGTTTTGCAAGGATTGGCTGACGCGGTAAAGCAACGTCGCACCATTTCTAAATAAATTTGAATTAAATCCGAATTGCAGCGTTGAGTCCCTATGGTTCAACGCTGTTCTTTATTCGTTTGTATTCGTTTGAGTAGAGCTGCGTGGCAGCTTTACAATTACATTTTTTTAGTAAGCACCATTTGCTGGCCTTCGCGAACCATACTGAGTCGTTTCAAGAAAGACATGCCAAGCAAACAGATATTGAGATCACCTTCGTGTATCGATGCTTCCACTTGAAATAATTCTATGTCACCGACTTTGAGCGAGTCGAGTTTGACTATATAAATCGGCACGATACCATTGGCAGTATTAGAGCGTGCTCGTATGCCCTTGCGATAATCAATGCCTAATCGTACGGCTTCTGAGGCTGGAATCGCAACAAAGCTGGCGCCCGTATCAACGATCATACGCAAACTACTGCCGCCATTGATTTGCCCTTGCGTAAAGAAATGTCCAAGTTCATTGGCATGCAAGGTAATGCTGGCGTTTTTTGACTCATTATTACTGCGCATGCCACCATGACCGAGATACAAAATTTGTCTCTTGCCTTCGACTTCTATCGTTGCACTATTGGTGGTACTGGCAACTAGTTTGGTCGTGCTATCGATACTGCTACCGATAGCGTACATTTTTGGTGCCTTACCATCCACCACCAGCATGGCTTTTCCATTGCTTAAGGCGACCAAGCTGATATCAGTGGCAGCCCAGGCACTAGTGCTCAAAAAACAGCTAAAAAAGCAGCATAGTATGCAGCTACTCCTTAAGAGAGCATAGGCAAGACTGAATCGTCTTGATTTGGAGAAAATCATGCAGATTTCTTTAAATTAATCGCGAAAATTATTAAATTCCAAGGGTAAGTCTTTGATTTCCTTACGCAGCATCGCCATCGCAGCTTGCAAGTCATCGCGCTTTGTACCGGTTACACGCACAGCGTCACCTTGAATACTGGCCTGTACTTTCATCTTGCTGTCTTTGATGACTTTGACGATTTTTTTTGCGTCTTCTGTTTGTATGCCATTTTTAACTGTAATGACTTTTTTTACTTTATCTCCACCTATTTTTTGCACGTCACCGATATCAAGAAAACGCACATCAACACCGCGTTTCCCCATAGTTTGGGTGACTTCGATCATAATTTGATCAAGATGGAAATCAGAGTCGCCAAAAATCGTAATTTCGCGTTCTTTGTCTTTAAGTTCAACTTTGGCGCTAGTACCTTTCAAATCAAAACGATTGGTCACAACCTTATTGGTTTGAGCAATCGCATTTTTGACTTCTTCCATATTGGCTTCGGAGACGGTATCGAATGATGGCATGGGGTTTTCCTAACTGATTAAATTGAAAATGCTTATTATTGCTCGCACTAGATTTGCATTGATGCGAAGGAAGTCTCCTGAAACAAGGGTCTTTCCATGAAGAGACGCTATTTTAACAAAAACTAACGCAGACTTTACAGGCAATTTGACGTAAAACTGAAGGGAGTTACTTATTCCCGACTATAATCTTGTCTCTATGAAACCTGAATTTATACTACAGCAAGATGTCTCGCTGCAAAGCTTAAATAGCTTTGGAATTAACGCGAATGCACATCGATTTCTATGTATTGAAAACCTATCCCAGTTGCAAACAGTATGGGAGCAGACTCAAACCGACGCTGAGCTTGCTGCTCTGCCACGCTTAGTACTTGGTGGTGGGAGTAATGTCATTTTGTCGGATCATCTGCCATATCTTGTCTTGCACATGGCGATCAAGGGGCGTGAATTGCAAGGCGAGACAGAAGATTGTTTTATTGTCCGAGCTGGCGCGGGTGAGAATTGGCATGCTTTTGTGCAATGGACTTTAGCGCAGGGCTATGGTGGCCTAGAGAATCTTTCATTAATTCCAGGCACTGTCGGTGCTTCGCCGATACAGAACATTGGCGCTTATGGTCTTGAAATGCAAGACTGTTTTCACTGCTTGACTGCGTTCGATTTTGCCACTGGCGAATTAAAGACTTTTTATAAGCATGATTGTGCCTTTGGCTATCGCGATAGTATCTTTAAAAGCGGTCAACAAGATCGGTATGTCATAGTGGATGTCAGTTTTGCTTTGCCTAAACAATGGCAACCACGCTTGGCTTATGGAGATGTAGCGAAGTATCTGCAAGACCGCGATATCGCTGCACCGACCCCAACAGACGTCAGTAAAGCAATTATTGCGATCCGCCAAAGTAAATTGCCAGATCCTACCGTGATTGGTAACGCTGGAAGTTTTTTTAAGAACCCCATCGTGTCTGTCGAATTACGAAATCAACTATCTCAGCAATATCCGAATTGTATTAGCTACCCACAAGCCAACGGTGACTTTAAGTTAGCAGCCGGTTGGTTGATCGAACAATGCGGCTGGAAAGGTCGACGCTGTGATACCGTCGGTGTCTACGAAAAGCAGGCCTTAGTGTTAGTTAATCTGGGCGGTGCGAAGGGTGCAGACGTCAGCGCCTTGGCACAAAAAATTCAAGCAGATGTATTGGAAAAATTCGGTGTCAAACTTGAAGTTGAACCTGTATTTGTGTAGACCCCAAATTAAAAAATAAAGTAAGTGCGGTGGAATTTCCCCATTTCGGCCGGTATACGTTGGGGTTTTCTGCCGAAAATGCTTCCAGGTCGTTATGCCGTGCACAGCAATTTGTATTGTAGAAAATGGCTAGTGAATCAAATTCAGAAATCGAATCTAAATGTTTTGCGCGGTGTATACGCTACGATTTATTCACGATTTTGGTACTGAATGTTAGGAATAAAAGTGGGAAGGACGCGGAGGTTTCTACCGCCCTTGGTGTAGTGCCTGATATGCTCGTTTTGGATGATGAATGTTTTATTGTTGATGCGGTGATGCTGGCCGATGAAGAAAACGATCAGGGCTGGATGTCGGTACGAGCACCGGAAGTTTCACGTCGAAGTCTTGTTGGGAATGGTGCGTATATTCCTCATGGTACTGTGATTCCTAAGAATGTCTTTCATGCTAATCTTGGTGCGTTCACCCTATTGATGAAAGGCGAATTCATTCCTGCAAAGCCCAGTTGGCGCGGTTGCCCTGCTGCGATGGCCTGAGGTCAAATGTTGCTGGCAATAGAAAAGCAAAGTGCACAGGAAGGCCCCAAGCAGCAGGCCAATATTTTCCTCTCTTACTGGCTGCGTCATGAGGCGAAATTAAAGTGTTGTGGTCTAGTCTTACAGGAGTGGACGCTAGCATTGGAGACTCAACTAGCGACTTGTCAGTTCCTGCTAGTCCCAACACTGCAAGCGCCATTTATTGCGCGCGCAATTGGTGCGGACCTCTAGCGGGAAATCTACACTTGTCCCGACTCCAAAGAAAAATCTGGGTCAAAAGCTTAAACGTTCTTTGAGCTCGATGGCATTTCTGCGAGATATTTCTAGCACTTTGCCATCGTTGAGTGTGACCAAATAACCCTGTTGCATGGATTCTTCGATGGATTTTATCGCTTGCAAATTGATGATGTGTTGTCGGTTAGCTCGAAAAAAATAGCCTGCCGGTAATCGTTCTTCTATGGTGTTCATAGACTTTTTGACATAGGCACGTTGGTCGCCAAAGAAAAGCTGTACATAATTTTTGCAGCTTTCAATGTAACGGATAGCCTCAAGCGAAATGAGATGACATTTTTCGCCATCCTTGACGAAAATTTTGCTATTGATTTCCAGCCTCGTTTTATTCGCTGTTATGCTTTCCTTGGAATCTTGATTTTCCGGGGATCTATTAAATAGTTTTTTGATCGCTTGCGCCAATCGTTCCTGGCTAATCGGTTTTACAAGATAATCGATGGTGTCAAAATCAAAGGAACGTATCGCATATTCGCTGTAGGCAGTCGTGAATATAATGATGGGATGATAGCTTAATTTTGCCAATAATTCGAAACCGTCTTCTCCTGGCATATGTATATCGAGAAACAGCAAATCAGGCTGCATTTCTTCTATCATTGGCAGGGCTTGCTTGGGGTGATCGGCCGCCCCTAATAATTCAATTTCAGGAAACTGTGCGAGCATTCGCGTTAGTCCATCTCGAGCGAGACGTGAGTCTTCAACGATGATGGCTTTCATGATTTTTTCTCCTGCGGTATGCTCAATTGCACGATAAATGAGTGTGCATTGCTGGTCGTTGTTAATTGCATTTTATCTCCATACAAAAGCTGTAGACGTTTAGCTATATTTTGCAGCCCTATGCCGAAACCAACTTTTTGCAATGAGGATTCCTGCGGAATGTCATTCTCTATGTGAAAGCAGATTTTGTCCTGTTCAAGTTTTCCACGTAAAGTAATACGTCCGCCTTCATGTAAATTTTCTATTCCATGCTTTACTGCATTTTCAACCAACATCTGCAACAACATAGGTGGCAATAGATAGGCGTACATGGTGCTGGGAATAGACATCGAAAACTGTAAGCGATTCTCATGCTGGATTTTTGCGATTAACATAAAACGTTCGACGATTTCTATCTCTTGCGCCACGCTTACCTTCTCGTGCTTAGCACTCTCCAGTGAATAGCGCAAAAGTTCAGATAGTGCGACTAATGTGTCATCCGCCATCGGCACATTTTCATGCATTAGGAAGCGAATATTATTGAGTGCATTGAACAGAAAATGAGGATTTAATTGATTGCTCAAATTACTTAACTGTGCGTCTTTTAAATGCGCTTGCAATTGCAAATTTGTTAGTTCGCGTTCTTTGACTTCTCTATTCTTGGAAAAACTGATATACAGAATGAACCACGCACAGACGGTGATGTGTAGTTGCAAGCTACCAGTCAAAATAAATTGTGAAATGAAGCCGATAGAGTTATAAGCCAAGCTTTTGTCTTCTTGCATCATAGCGTGCCAAAAAAAGGGCATGACTATTAATGCTAGTAGGGACATCATTAGCACGGCGCCGACAGCGGCATAAATCAGCACTAAGGGCACCAGTTGCCCCATAGATAATTTATTCCATTGCCGTGTTTTGTAATGCCAACGAAAAACCAGCGCAGCAAAAGTGAAGGGAATGATCCAGACCAGAGCCAGTGTGGCGTTGAAGTGCGCGTGACGGTTCCAAAGCAAAGCGCTCATGGCTGTGATGGCCGCCACGATGCCGCTCGCGATCAGATGATAAAGCCAGAATTCGCGTTCGCGAGGAAAGAAATTGAGTTTCATTGCGCTAGGTATTTGCTTGTTATAAAAAATATGCTTCGAACTTCATTTCAAACATTTACCAAAGATGAAAACGGTGCTCAGGTTTGAGGTACAGCTTATCACCTTCTTTTGTGGCAAAGGCTGTGTGGAAGTTATCTACGTGCATTACTGTAGCATTGCTACGCACTTTATGTGGTGAATGAGGATCGCTGGTTAATTCGTGCGCGATGAAGGCACCTAATCTTCCATAATTACTGGCGTCATCCGCATTTTGGTCAAAGTATGGGGCTTGCAAAAACGCAGCCGGCAAATTGATTTCATTTAGGCTTGGATCGTAATAAGCATTCACTTCTATTGGCGACATCATCCATAAGCTTCTATCCACTTTAGTTCCGGACATTGCGGCCTGACGTTCCCATTCGAAACGTTTGGCGCGGTGTTGATTGCCCAAAGCATCACCAGCAACAATCTCCATTAGTGGCTTAATACAGATCGTCTTGTACGCGAACACTGGTATCGATATCTTGCGTTTTGATGCCACTGTTTTGTGCGTACAAATTGGGAGAAAGGCATAAAGCTAGGAATAAAGCAGAAGCTGAAAGATTAATGGAGCGCATATTGACCTCACAATGTTTGATAAAAAACAAATGAACCCGCCGATGAAAGCTAAGAATTCGTTTGTTTCATGGTGAGATTGTGAGGGGGGCTTAGGTACTAAAGTAAAAAAGGTGCCGAGTGGCTTTGAAAGGGGATGAATGGTAAAAAAAGCTGAAGTCCTTGTCGGCCTTCAGCAATGTAGAGATGCACTAAGCAATAAAATGACAGACATAGTCCAGCGTTTCCAATGTTTCAATGTGGAAGCTGCTGTTGGCAGGAATGGAAAATTCCTGTCCTGATTGATACTCTTGAGCTTGGGTTTCGCCCGCAAGAGTGACTCTACATTTACCGCCGTTGATCTCCATGATCTCTGCGGCAGCGGTGTTAAATGTAAGCGCTGAAGGGAAAATTACACCAACGGTTTTCTTTGTGCCGTCAGCAAAAATAACAGTATGAGAAACGCATTTGCCATCAAAGTAAATATTTGCTTTTTTGATGACACTGACTTGATCGAATTGAGTGGACATATCGAATGAAGAGTTGAAATTTTTTAGAAGTTAGATTGAAAAATGGCCAAATTAGGAACGCTAATTTGACCATGTTTTTCCATCGTTATTGCATTAACCGCGCTTCAATTTCGCATTCGCCGCGATGCGCATACGCAAGGCATTGAGCTTGATGAAACCACCCGCATCGGCTTGATTGTAAGCGCCGCCATCTTCATCGAAGGTCGCGATATTCATGTCAAATAAAGAGTCGGTTTTTGAATCGCGAGACACCGTGATCACATTGCCTTTATACAGTTTGACGCGAACCCAGCCGTTCACATTTTGTTGTGTGTGATCGATCAAAGTTTGCAATGCTAAGCGCTCTGGTGACCACCAGTAGCCGTTATAAATCAAGCTAGCGTAACGTGGCATCAAGTCATCCTTCAAATGCGCGACTTCGCGATCTAAGGTGATGGATTCGATCGCACGGTGTGCACGCAACATGATGGTGCCGCCTGGCGTTTCATAACAGCCACGTGACTTCATTCCAACGAAACGGTTTTCGACCAGATCCAAACGACCAATGCCGTGCTTGCCACCGAGGCGGTTGAGCTCTGTCAACACCGTTGCTGGCGACATCCGTACACCATTCAATGCCACGATATCGCCTTTTTCGTATTCGATGTCGAGGTATTCTGCTTGGTCTGGTGCAGCTTCTGGGCTAACAGTCCAACGCCACATTGATTCTTCTGCTTCCGCACTTGGGTTTTCCAAATGACGGCCTTCAAAACTGATGTGCAAAAGGTTGGCATCCATAGAGTAAGGCGCGCCACCATTTTTGTGTTTTTGATCGATTTCGATGCCAGCATCTTCGGCATATTTCATCAATTTTTCACGGGACAATAGATCCCATTCACGCCATGGCGCGATGACTTTGACATTTGGCATCAATGCGTAGGCACCGAGTTCAAAACGTACCTGATCATTGCCTTTGCCGGTTGCGCCGTGTGAGATCGTGTCAGCGCCAGTTTGTTTCGCGATTTCGATCAAACGTTTTGCGATCAATGGGCGCGCAATTGAGGTGCCCAATAAGTATTCACCTTCGTACACCGTGTTCGCACGGAACATAGGGAAGACGAAATCGCGTACGAATTCTTCACGTACGTCGTCGATGAAAATATTTTCTGGTTTGATGCCAAATTTTAAAGCTTTGGCACGTGCTGGTTCGAGTTCTTCACCTTGGCCTAAGTCGGCGGTGAACGTGACGATTTCGCACTGGTAATTGTCTTGCAACCATTTCAAAATCACGGAAGTATCCAAACCGCCGGAGTAGGCTAAAACTACTTTTCTAACGTCGCTCATAATGTGCTTTCTATTTGCTAAAAGTATGTGATCGAAAATTTCAAAATTCTTATATTCGGGTCGAATAACTAATTATCGACTTTGCCGATGACTAAATATTCCAATAAAGCTTTTTGGACATGCAAACGATTTTCCGCTTCATCCCAGACCACGGATTGCGGGCCATCAATGACGCCAGCGGACACTTCTTCGCCACGATGAGCGGGCAAGCAATGCATGAAAATCGCCTCTGGATTGGCGCGCGCCATTTTTGCTTCGTCCACGATCC
>CAUPNA010000098.1:0-17070 GCA_963512475.1 uncultured Undibacterium sp. | reverse complement strand
GAACGTGTCTTAGAACAAACTGCGGTGATCAAAGAAATCGCCAAGCAGAATAAAGACCCCCTAAATGGCCCTTTCCGGCTTGGCATCATTTACACGATAGGCCCCTATCTACTGCCGCATCTGGTAAAAACCATGATCGCCAACGTACCGCAAATGCCGCTGATACTGCAGGAAAATTTTACCGTCAAGTTAATGGAATTATTGCGCCAGGGTGAACTCGATGCAGCGATCATGGCACTCCCTTTACCCGATCAAGGTTTGATGGTTCAACCGCTCTATGATGAACCTTTTGTCGTTGCCATGCCTAAAGACCATCCTTGGGCGGAGCGGCCATCGGTTTCTGCTGAAGAACTAAAATCAGAAACCATGCTTTTGCTAGGCAATGGTCATTGCTTCCGTGATCAAGTGTTAGAAGTCTGTCCAGAAATGGCGCGATTCTCTACGGGTCGTGACGGTATTGCACGAACCTTCGAAGGCTCCTCCCTCGAAACCATACGTCATATGGTCGCGTCTGGTATCGGTATCACCGTATTGCCAATGGCGTCTATACACGACATGTATAACAAAGACAGTATGTTGCGCTACGTGCCGTTTAGCAATCGCGCGCCTGACCGGCGTGTGGTTATTGCATGGCGCAAGAGTTTTACACGGCAGGCGGCAATTGACGCAATCAGGGAGGCTGTATTGCAATGCGATCTGAGTGGCGTCACGATGCTGGACGAAGCAGCCCACGCGCAATAAGCTTACGATAGAACTGAAAAGCGCTGATTGTTTCCTCGTATAATGCGACTTTGAATTTGCGACCGTATTGTGTCTCTATGGAACTCATGTCAACTCGACTTCTCGCTGGATTTGCCGCCCGTCTTTCGCTGTATTTCAAACTAATACGGCTAGACAAACCCATAGGAATTCTTTTATTACTATGGCCGACCCTAGCCGCATTATGGATCGCCAGCAATGGCCAGCCAAACTGGCACTATTTGGTCATTTTCACCTTAGGCACTATCCTGATGCGTTCCGCCGGTTGCGCTATTAATGATTTTGCTGACCGTGATTTCGACAAACATGTGAAACGCACGGCTGAACGTCCGCTGACCAGCGGCAAAATCAAATCATGGGAAGCTGTGGCGGTAGCTGCTGTGCTGGCAGTGATATCGTTTTTGCTGATTTTGCCTTTAAATACCCTGACCAAGCAGCTATCAGTTGTCGCCCTGATCGTGGCTGGGTCTTACCCCTACTTCAAACGTTTTTTCGCCATTCCACAAGCCTACCTCGGCATCGCCTTTGGTTTTGGCATCCCCATGGCTGTTGCGGCAGTGACTAACAGCATTCCCATCGAAGCTTGGCTCATGTTATTGGCCAATGTATTTTGGGCTGTGGCTTACGATACTGAATATGCGATGGTGGATCGCGACGATGATCTGAAAATTGGTATCAGAACCTCAGCGATCACGTTTGGTCGTTGGGATGTCGCCGCCGTAATGCTGTGCTATGCACTGGCTCTACTCGTGAATTTATATTGTGGTTGGCGGTTCGGATTGGGCTGGTGGGCGCTAGGCGGTGTTATGGTCGCAGCGGCGATCGCCATATATCACTATAGTTTGATCAAAGAACGCGACCGTATGCAATGTTTTGCAGCATTCCGCCATAACAACTGGCTCGGTGCAGCCTTGTTCTTGGGTGTTTTCTTCGACTACTTACTTGGTTGAGCGAAATTTGGCACATGACTAATTTAGCTTAAGTGTCTCAATTTTGCGCTAACGCAAAACAGAATCAGATTTTCGTTCTAGACTGTTTCCAGAGCTTGTATATTCGTTGTTAACTAACAAAAGGAAAACACCATGAATTCTGTAGATCAACACAAGGCCAACTTAATGCGTGAGCTCAACCAAGTTCTGAAAGATGCCGAAGAACTCATCAAGAATTCTGAACAGCAAGCGGGTGAAGGCTTTCAAAGTGCAAAAGATAAACTGGAAGCAACGTTGAAAAACGCAAAACAAGAAATTCACCGCATCGAAGAAGTTGTCGTTCAAAAAACAAAAGAGGCAGCCCATGCTACCGATACTTACGTCCACGAGAATCCTTGGAAAACAGCGGGGATCGCGGCTGGCGTTGGTTTATTGGTGGGATTACTTATCGCCAGAAATAAATAAGCTACATGGCAATCACTGATTCCATAGTCCGATTAGGCGCCAGCCTAATCGAAACACTGCACACGCGGCTAGAATTAGCTTCTGTAGAAATAGAAGAAGAGTTTGGTCGTTATGCCAGATATTTTGTACTGTCGCTACTCGGACTGTTTTGCTGCATCGTCACCATCTTATTGATCATTTTGTTGGTGCTGATTGTATTTTGGGATACACACCGCGAGCTAGCTTTAGTGGGCTTGATTGCGCTGTTTAGCATTGCCACCTTGGTGCTCATGTTCTATCTAAGAACCGCCATCAAGAATAAACCCCGTCTGCTAGCCGCCAGTTTGAACGAATTACAGAACGATTTGCAAACACTGCGTCAGTCTACCTATAACGCCAATAATTCAGCGCAAGCATCCGCAAAAACCAAAGATCTTGAACGAGATAGTGAGGGCTTTTAAGTGATGCCAACCACTAGCCCAACGAGTCGCCAGCAGAAGCTGCAAGCCAAACGCTTGGCTCTGGTCGCCCGTTGCCAGCAACAGAGACAGGAACTAATTTGGCAAAGCGCGCAATTACATCATGAATTACGCTTTATCGAACTCGGCCTGCGCACCGCAAGCGCTCTACGAGCATCGCCTATCTTAATCGCAGCATTTGCCGCAGGACTGACCATTATCAAACCGAGACGGGTAATGTGGCTTTTAAAAACAGGACTTTCTAGTTGGCGCATTTGGTTAAAGTTTGCACCAATATTCATGCCATTAATTCCCTTACTACGTCAATGGAAGGCAAATACAACTGCACCTACTATGACAAGTCCAACAAGCAAAGCACCTTCTCAAACACAATAATCATATCTGTGTAGCTTAATTTTTACTTTGTAAAGCAGGCTGATTTTTAGATCGTTTGAAACGCCACAACAGAAACACACCCGCCAATAGGCAAGTAAGCGCCGCATAAATACTGATCCGCAATCCTGTCGCACTTAGAGAGATACAATAAATTGCCAAGCTGAGTAAATTAACTCTATGCGTATTGAGTACCTCATTAGGTGTAACGAAGTCCGCGATTTTTTTACGAGTCATCGCCATCCAAAAGAATAAGGTTTGCGATGCCAATATCAGACCGAGCAACACGACATAGACAATATTGGCGGTTAAATTTTGTGGATAGCGTCCAAACAGTGCGGCGACAAAAGGAAAAAAACAAATCAAGGATAAAAATGCCAGGCTACAAATCAACATTGGCAGGTCAATCTCAGCCACTTTTTCTGTCAGTTTATGATGCCAAACCCAAAAGACACCCAAGGCCAAAAAGCTCACAAAGTAGGCGAAGATGACAACACCATCATGTGCAAGTGCATGCAATAAATCTAGTGCTGAATATTTATCAGCGACGGAAGGAACTTTGACCTCCAACACAAGTATCGTCATCGCGATAGCAAATACACCATCGACCAGAGTTTCTAATCGTGCTTTATGCAAGTGAAATTTTTTTGTCATGATAGAAAATATTAAAAGAGTTTATACAATTCTATTCGCTCTACTGCTAAAAAATATGCTGTTTTCTTATTGCGCTACATCGTCGAATTCATCAAACGTCGCTGCACTTCTTCTTCGGCTTCCATGCGTGCCAATTCGATTTCTTCGATGACTGCACCGACATCTACTGGGCGTTTGTCTTCAGCCACGATCCCGGTCAAGACCGTATCGGGACGCAGCAAACCGGCAACGTATAACTTCCAAATTTCTTTGCCATATTGTGTCTTGGCTAGCTCTGGTGCAAACTGGCTGAAGTAGTTTTTCAGGTTATCCACATCACGGTACAACATCGCTGCGGCGCCCATATTGCCTGCGGCATTAATCGCTTGCGGCAAGTCGATAATGACTGGCCCTTGTTCATTCAAAAGAATATTAAATTCGGATAAATCGCCATGAATAATACCAGCGCACAGCATCAACACCACTTGCTGGATTAACTCTTCGTGATACACCAAAGCTTGCGCGTAACTGAGGCTAACATCATTCAAACGCGGTGCCACCTGACCATCGGCAGTACTGACCAGATCCATCAGCAATACGCCTTCAAAACAGATATAAGGTGTCGGTACCCGCACACCCGCATCGGCTAATTTATACAGCGCATCGACTTCGGCATTTTGCCAAACTTCTTCTTGCATTTTGCGACCGTATTTAGAGCCTTTTTGCATGGCTCTTGCTTGCCGGCTATTCTTTACAGTACGTCCTTCTTGATAGGCGGCCGCTTGCTTAAAACTACGCTGCCCTGCTTCTTTATACATTTTGGCACAACGAATCTGATCGCCACAACGCACCACGAATACAGTCGCTTCTTTGCCACTCATCAATTGACGTAAGACTTCATCAATCATGCCTTCATCGACTAGAGGCTGTAAGCGCTTAGGTGTTTTCATATGCTAGCAATCCTCGTTATCCATACAGTGCAAAGCAACATCACACGTAATTTAAATTTGTCCAAACTCATCACCCAATTCTTTGCCGCGCTGAGCGGCTGCTTGTATTGCACGATGTATCGCCGGCTTGACCGCACTCTCGTCCATGCTACATAAGGCAGCATAAGTGGTGCCGCCTTTTGAGGTTACACGTTGACGTAATACTTCCACAGCTTCATCCGATTGCTTTGCCAATTGCGCGGCACCATTAAATGTCGCTAGAGACAATTGACGCGCCTGTGCGGCATCGAAACCTAATTGCATAGCAGCTTCTTGCATTGCTTCGATAAAATAAAATACATAGGCAGGGCCACTACCGGAAATCGCAGTGATCGCATCAATCATGCCTTCATTGTGCACCCACATCGTTTCTCCCGCGGCTTGCATGATAGCTTGTGCTGAGTTACGTTCTTGTGCGCTGACCGCTTCCATTGCATACAAGCCGCTCATACCTGCCCCTATCATTGCCGGCGTATTGGGCATCGCCCTGACGATTTTTTGGTAGCCGCCTAACCAACGTGACATATCATCAGCACGAATTCCTGCCGCGACAGACAATAATAATTGCGAGCTTAAAAATGGCGCAAAGCTTGCGATCACTTGCTGCATTTGTTGCGGCTTCACTGCAAAAATCACGACGTCTAAATCACGCAATTTTTCATCCATGGCACTGGCGGTGCTCACGCCATATTGCTGACTCAGACGAGCCACACTCTCTGCATTCAAATCAATCACATGAATACGATCAGCATCGGTCAACTTATTCGCTAAACCCGCAATCAAAGCGGTCGCCATATTGCCACCACCAATGAATCCTATAATCAACTTACTCGGCTTAGACTGCATAATCTCGCTTTCCAAAAATGGCACTACCAATACGCAGCATCGTACTGCCTTCGGCAATTGCCGCCTCCATGTCGCCACTCATACCCATAGACAAAGTGTCGATGGCTATATTATTTTGAATTAATGTTTGCGCTAATTGTGCGAGGCGTTGAAATGCTGCACGCTGCACTTGCACGTCTTCACTGGCTTCTGGCACTGCCATCAAGCCACGCAATTTTACTCGTGGCAGTAATTGCACCTGTCGCGCCAAATCCAGCAACTGATCCGGATGCACACCACTCTTACTCGCTTCGCCACTGATATTCACTTGCAGACAAATCTGTAGGGCGCCTAATGCTTCGGGTCGTTGTTCCGACAATCGACTGGCGATTTTTTCTCTATCTACTGAATGTACCCAAGAAAAATGTTCAGCAATCGGGCGGGTCTTATTGCTTTGTATTGGACCTATAAAATGCCATTCTGGTGCCGTAGTACAGGATAACTCAGCGGCTAATTTCTCAACTTCCGGCATCTTGTCCAAGGCCTCTTGTAAATAATTCTCACCAAAGCTTTTTTGACCGACTTGCAAAGCTTGCACCACTTCGATGGCCGAAAAAGTTTTGGATACTGCTAATAAAGCAATTTCAGTTGGATTCCTGTCATAGCGACGTGCCGCAAGTGCAATCGCATCATGTACGACTTGCAAGTTGTGAGGGATTAAGGACATAATCAGGGAACCTTTGCAGTACAGCAGACTTGGCTGCAGCATTAATTTAATTACTTTATATCGGATTATAAATGGATATCTCAGAACTTCTCGCATTCTCGGTTAAGAATAACGCATCCGATCTTCATTTGTCGTCTGGATTACCGCCTATGATTCGCGTGCATGGTGATGTGCGCCGTATCAATTTGCCGCCATTAGAACACAAAGATGTGCACTCGCTGATTTATGACATCATGAATGATGGTCAGCGCAAACATTATGAAGAGAATCTCGAGTGCGACTTTTCTTTTGCGATCCCGGGTTTGGCACGTTTCCGCGTCAACGCATTTAATCAAGAACGTGGTGCGGCTGCAGTTATGCGTACCATTCCTTCCAAAATCCTCAGCTTAGAACAATTGAATGCACCTAAGTGTTTTGCTGATTTCTCACTCAAAGCGCGCGGATTGGTGTTAGTAACAGGGCCAACTGGTTCTGGTAAGTCAACTACATTGGCCGGCATGGTCAATCACGTTAATGAGACCGAATATGGTCACATCCTGACAGTCGAAGACCCTATCGAATTTGTGCACGACTCAAAAAAATGCCTGATTAACCAACGTGAAGTCGGTCCACATACGCATTCCTTCTCCAACGCTTTGCGCTCCGCGCTGCGTGAAGATCCTGACGTCATTCTAGTCGGTGAGTTGCGCGATCTGGAAACCATACGCTTAGCATTGACTGCTGCTGAAACCGGTCACTTGGTGTTCGGCACCTTGCATACCTCTTCTGCTGCAAAAACGATTGATCGTATTATTGACGTCTTCCCCGCCGAAGAAAAAGAAATGGTGCGTTCTATGTTATCGGAATCACTGCAAGCGGTTATCTCGCAAACCCTGCTCAAAACCAAGGACGGCTCAGGCCGTGTGGCGGCACATGAAATTATGGTCGGCACACCAGCGATCCGTAACTTGATACGTGAGGCGAAAATTGCACAGATGTATTCTGCAATTCAAACTGGTAGCAATGTCGGTATGCAGACATTGGATCAAAATTTGTCCGATCTAGTACGTCGCAACGTGATCTCCACCAGTACTGCCCGCGCCGCTGCGAAGATTCCAGATAACTTCCCAGGTTAAAAAAGTACGCCCACAACTAGAACTACAACATCACCGAATAAGAAGGAAGCTTCATGGAACGCGATCAGGCCACCAAATTTATGAACGACTTGCTCAGGTTAATGCTGAGCAAAAATGGTTCCGATCTTTTTATTACAGCAGAATTTCCACCTGCATTTAAGATTGATGGCAAAGTCACCCCAGTGTCGAATCAGGTACTGACACCCGCGCACACGATTGATTTAGCGCGTGCGATTATGAACGACAGACAAGCATCCGAATTTGAATCCACTAAGGAATGTAATTTTGCGATCAATCCCCCAAGCTTAGGGCGCTTTCGCGTCTCAGCGTTCTTACAGCAAGGGAAAGTGGGTATGGTGTTACGTACCATTACCTCGACCATTCCTACGTTTGAAGACTTACGTTTGCCTGGCCAAATCAAAGACGTAGCGATGACAAAACGTGGTTTGGTAATTATGGTGGGCGCAACCGGTTCTGGTAAATCGACTACCTTAGCCGCCATGGTTGGTCACCGCAATGCGAATAGCTACGGACACATTATTACAATCGAAGATCCGATTGAATATGTGCATCCTCATGGCAATTGCATCATTACGCAGCGCGAAATAGGTATTGATACCAATGATTGGGAAATCGCGTTGAAGAATACCTTGCGTCAAGCACCTGATGTCATTCAGATTGGCGAAATACGCTCGCGTGAAACAATGGATCTGGCGATTGCATTTGCTGAGACAGGTCACTTATGTTTAGCCACTTTGCATGCGAATAGTGCGAATCAGGCGCTCGATCGTATGATTAACTTCTTCCCCGAAGAACGCCGTACCCAGTTGCTGATGGATTTGTCACTCAACTTAAAAGCCGTTATCTCTCAACGCTTGGTGCCTTTACGCGGACAAAAAGGTCGCATCGCTGCGATCGAAATCATGCTCAATACACCTTTGATCTCAGACCTGATTTTCAAAGGTGACGTTCATGAAATCAAAGAGATCATGAAAAAATCCGAAGAGCTCGGCATGATGACTTTTGACAAAGCCTTATTCGACTTACACGAAGCTGACTTGATTACCTACGAAGACGCCTTGCGTAATGCAGACTCAGTGAATGAATTACGTCTAGCAATCAAATTGCGTGGTAAAGACGCCAGCAATCGCGATCTATCTGCTGGTACCCAACATCTCGGCATTTTATGAGCGCATTAGATTTTCAGGCGAAAGATATTACGGGCCAGGCAGTCGATTTAAAACAATATGCTGGTCAGGTATTGTTGATCGTGAATACCGCAAGCAAATGTGGTTACACCTCGCAATACCAAGGCCTACAGCAATTGCATGAGGAATTTCAAGCTCAGGGCTTTCAAGTTTTGGGCTTTCCTTGCAACCAATTTGGTTTTCAAGAACCTGGTACCGCTAGCGAGATCGCGACTTTTTGCGAAAAGAACTACGGCGTTAGCTTTCCTTTATTTGAAAAAGTGAACGTCAATGGCAGTGACGCACATCCGCTATTCCAATACTTGAAAAGCCACGCGACTGGTATTTTGGGTACCGAGGCTATCAAGTGGAATTTCACCAAATTCCTGATAAAAAAAGATGGACAAGTATTTAAGCGTTATCCGCCTACCGCCACACCTCAAGAACTTCGAGAAGATGTCTTAGCGCTATTGAAAGATAGCGCAGAATAAAAGTTAGTTCAATTATTCACGCATCCAACGCTGCATCGCAGGAAAAGCCTGAGCCTGATGCACCTCTGCCTGCTTAGCGTCATAACATAGGCCTGCCCATTGTAAAAACGGCAGTCCTATGTAATTACCGGCAGAAAAATTCTCTATCAACCAAGCAGAATCATCTTTATAACCGTCATCATGAAGTACCACGTGTAAAGGAATATCAAGATGCAAAGCGGCGGCAAACGACCATAACACGGCGGCAATCTCCTCCCCGTCGGTAGGCCATGGTTGCTCTGATTCTGCAGTACCAATCGCTGCACGTTGACGCGCTGTAGTGACTGCTAGATGCCCTGCTTCGTGCAATAAATCACCGGGATAGCTTAATTTTTCTTGATCAACATAGATACAGTTAGAACCCAAATCCAAACCAGGTAAAAAAGTAGTCTGGGGCAAAGATTTATATTCCAGTTGTATTCCTAAACTAAGAATAAAATCTTGCATGCGAACTAAATAGTCGTGCGTCGTATTGTTCATGAGCAGTGTTGAAATCTAAGAGTAAAGGAATAAAAATCGCGATATTTCATTTATTCCATTTCATTATACTTTTTTATATCGCATGATTAGCACCTATCAGCGATCACCTTTCAAACATCATCTGGAATGCCATGTCTAAACTTACTCATCGCTCCACAAAACTTCTGATTGGCATGATCTGCTACTTGGCTGTGTACAGTGCAAGTCATGCACAGGTCTTCGAATGTCGCGACGCTCAAGGTAAAAAAATCTTTGCCAATAGCTGCCCTGCTGGATCGACCCAAGTCAAGGAAATCACCTCGCCGAATAGCAATCCTACTTCGTCGACCAATCCCGCAACAGCTACCCCAAACCCGCCGAGATGGACAGCTAAAACGCCTGCGGAATCAGCCAGAGAATTTGCGGAATGGAAAAAACGGCAAGAGGAAGAAGAAGCTTTAGCGCGTGATAAGAATCGTGCCGACAGCAACAAATGCTATGAAGACCAAAAACGCCTACGTGAACTATTAAATGGCCAGCCCCTGAAAACGGGCGTTGATGCCAATGGCGATCCTATTTATATGGAAGACGAAAAGCGTCTTGAAGAAATTAAAGGGATCGCTGAGCGCAGTAAAAAATGCAAACCCGGCTAACTGAAAGTACCAATAGTTTTTTTGAATGCGGGTAAGAAGACTATCAAAACCATTTTCTATATTGCAGACGACCATGCTTTAGAAAAGGAAAGCAGCTCTAACTCGGTGCTTGAATACACTCGACGAATTGCTTTAATAGCGAATTTATGGTCTAATTGCAACCTAGTTGCAAAATAAATCCATTCGAGGTTCCAAATTCCTTCCCTGCTGTCATCCATTCTCATTACCACCACGATTGCCGGTGTGTTGAGTATCAGCTTTGCTGCCATATTTTCTTTTTCGCTACTGTCGAAATTGGTTGAACGCATGGTGAGTTTGTCGGTCGGCATTATGCTCTCGACTTCGTTCCTGCACGCACTGCCTACGGCCTTCGAATCGGGTGCTGATCCACGTTCTTTGTTTGCCTGTCTGCTAGGTGGATTACTCGCTTTCTTTCTGTTAGAGAAGTTCGCGATTTTGCGTCACTCGCATCATCATGAAGGCGATGGCCATCATCATGAACACGGTCATGATGCGCATGAAGCAGGTAAAGCGGGTTGGATGATTTTGATCGGCGACGGTATGCATAACTTCACCGATGGTATTTTGATTGCGGCCGCATTTTTAGCCGATCCTGGATTGGGGATGGTCACTGCGCTAGCTATTATTGCGCATGAAATACCGCAGGAAATCGGTGATTTTATCGTCTTATTGAATGCCGGTTTTTCACGCAAGCGCGCGTATTTCTACAATTTGCTGTGCAGCTTAATGGCGGTTTTAGGTGGTGTTTTAGGTTATTTCACCCTAGACAAAGCTAGCTCCCTGATTCCCTATGTTTTAGTGCTTGCTTCATCTGGGTTCATTTACATCGCCGTCAGTGATCTGATGCCACAAATGCAGCGCCGCGCCTCTTTAAGAGAGACCGTGCCGCAAATATTCTTAATCGCTTGTGGTGTAGTGTTGGTCTTGTTTGTGACTCACCAGCAGCACTAAGTAACTCAGGTACCAGTCGCTACCGGACGAGTGGTATCTGAACACCACTCACTCCAGGAACCTGGATATAAGGCGGCACCGTGCAAACCTGCAATCTCGAGCGCCAGCAAATTATGGCAAGCCGTCACACCTGAGCCGCATTGCATGACAGCTTTTTGCGGATCGGTTAGCAAGCTCTGCCAATCCTGACGCAAGTGCTCTGCTGATTTAAAACAACCATTCGCTTGTAAATTATCTTTGAAGAAGCGATTAATCGCGCCAGGAATATGACCGCCGACTGGGTCTATCGTTTCATTTTCACCGCGAAATCTATCCGCAGCTCGAGCGTCAACAATTTGCAATTTTTGACTGGTATCAGCATCTAAGTTTTGCACTATAGTCGCGACATCAACTTGCGAGTTTAATGATGGCTTAGCCACGATATCGCCCGCTGGATTTTGTACAGATTCGGATTGCAAAGTATGCCCCGCTGCAGTCCACGCAGCAAAGCCACCATCAAGCACCGCAACACTCGCATGACCAATCGAGCGCAATAGCCACCACAAGCGTGCCGCAAACATGCCACCGTGTGCATCGTAAGCCACTACTTGGGTTTCATTGTTAATGCCAAAACCACGCAAAGCCGCTAGCAGATCGTCGGTCTTAGGAAGGGGGTGACGTCCACGAAAAACACCGTTGCCGTCGTGCTTGGCACCTGAGAGATCATGATCTAAATTCGCAAAAACGGCACCAGCAATATGTCCAACATCATAAGCATTCCGTCCAGCTTGCGCGTCCATCAAATCGTGACGACAATCGATAATGACTAGATCGGATTGAGAGGAAACCAGCGCCAATTGTTCGGCGGAGATCAGAGTGGTGTACATAGTCATTTCCTTTTTAGCTGTTGTCGGAAGCATTGGCATTGGGTTTACTATTAAACGAAGAAGCTATCATACCGCTAGACAAAATAACTGCAATCCCTAACCAGCTAACCCAGCTTAAATTCACTTTCCATATCCATAGATCCAAAGTGCTGGTGAAGACGATGCCGACATATTGCAAATTAGCAGCAACCAAGGGATTACCTAAGCGATACGAGCGCGTCATTGCTAGTTGCGCGATCATTGCTAAGATGCCGACACCGAACAAAAGTGCGATGCCTTTCGGATCGAATAAATGATGATTCACATGCGCAGCCAACTGCGTTTCTGACAGCGCATTGAAATGGAAAAATTGCCCCATAATACCCACGACCGTACATACCAAAGAAAAATAAAACACGACTCGATATTCAGGCTCACCTGCCACACCCATTTGTCGTACTTGAATATAGGCTAAAGCTGCAACGAATCCAGAACAAAGTGCGATCAAACTATCCGGCAATTGCTCAACGCGGATCGTAGGGCGAAGTAGCATAATCACGCCGATAAAGCCCAATAAGATAGACATCACTAAATTGGGCGGAAGATGTACCACGTCTTTGCCTCGATTTTTCCACCATGAAGTAACAAACAAAATCACCGCAACCCAAATCGAGGACATATAGCTCAAGGTCACCGATAACGATAAGGGCAGTTTAGAAATCGAGTAAAACCAAAGCCACAAAGACAGTACGCCAAATATCCCGCGCCAAATATGACCAGTCACCATGCTGCTGCGCAATGTGCCGTTCTGCCATCGCATAATGAAGTAGATACCAATGACGCCTATCGCACCGCGGTACGTCACGATCTCAGCCGTACTATAAGTTTCTGAAGCGAGCTTGACGCAAACACCCATTAAGGAAAACAAAAACGTGGCAACCAACATCCAAAGTGCTTGCATAATATTTTTTAAATTTCACTACAAAAAACTGATTGAAAAAATAAAGGGGAAGCAGTGCTTCCCCATTTTATGAAATTTTAGAACTGCATCTTGCGTCGATACCATTCGTGAAAATGCTGCATCCCATCTTCCATCGGTGACTGATAAGGGCCAACTTCATTGACGCCTCTATCGAATAATATCTTACGCCCTGCATCCATGCGAATACCGATCTCGTCATCCTCAATACAAGTTTCCATATAGGCAGCACGCTCGGCATCAACAAATTCACGTTCGAATAAGACGATCTCTTCCGGATAATAAAACTCCACGACGTTCTTGGTTTTACCGGTCGCGGTTGGCCACAAAGTCGATACCACCAAAACATGCGGATACCATTCGACCATAATATTCGGATACAAAGTCAACCAGATCGCGCCAAATTTTGGCGGTTCTCCCCCACGGAATTTGAGCACCTGTTCTTGCCAGGCTTGATATTTAGCGGAACCTGATTTCTGCAAACCCTTATGCACACCCACTGTCTGCACGCTATAGTCTTCGCCAAATTCCCAGCGTAAATCATCACAACTGACAAAGCTTCCCAAGCCTGGGTGAAATGCTTCGACGTGATAGTCTTCCAGATAAACTTCGATAAAAGTTTTCCAGTTGTAATCGCATTCATGAACTTCAACGTGATCCAACATATAGCCAGTGAAATCAAGATCTTTGGTAACTGACAAGCTCGCCATTTTTTCCATGACGTTGTAGCCATTTTGCTCGAATAGTAAACCATTCCAGTTTTGTAAAGGCGTGCGGGAAAGATTCAGGCAAGGCGTGTCAGTAAAATGCGGTGCGCCAAGTAGCTCACCTTTCAAATCATAAGTCCAGCGATGCAGCGGGCAGACTATTTGTTTCGCATTGCCGCGACTTTTTGCGCCAGGGCCGCCCAGCATTAAGGCTTGACGATGACGACACACATTGGACATTAATTCTATGCCTTGCGCATTACGGACCAGCAAGCGACCTTCATTTTCGGCAGCCAGGGTTGCGTAATCACCGACGTGAGGAATCATCAACTCATGGCCAACATAACGTGGACCAGATTCGAAAAGCTGTTTGATCTCGCGCTGTAATAAGCCCTGATCAAAATAGACGTGTACCGGAAGTTGCGCGTCAGAACGCGCTAATGTAGACAAAGAAGCCAGATCGGACATCCCCACCCCCCAAATTAATTTGCACCAACTTGGGGCGTGTTGACATGTGATTTAGGTAAGCGAATGTGCGGAAATGGGTGTAGGGCTAGGCGCGAGCTGTGCGGCAGCGGGTTTAACACCAGCACTGTAAGCAGCTTGCAACGACGCCATGCGCCCATTTCAGCCATTCCCGAAGGGTTCGTGTCAAAAGGCACGATGGACAGCGTTGCATCTCTTGCTGAGGCGGCCTGCCGCAGCGGCGAGATGCGCCTTGCCATCCTGCGTTTTGACACGAACGCTTGCCTAAATAACATGTCAGCACGCCCTTAGAGAGAAAGAATCCATAAATACCTATTTTCGATGACTTCCTTCTTAATCTGAAAGTATCGAAAACTCAAACAAACTGCACTTGAAGAGGAAATTTTGGACAGAACGCGGGATTATACCCGAAACATTAGATAAGGTCTTGTTTTAGTTAGAGATTCGCCCAATGATGACGTAGGCTGCATAGTTTTGTAAGCATGCTCCAGCAACGGACTACGCACTTAATTTTGCATTTCCAACGGGGCGGGTGCCGATTGATTTGTCTGATCTGCCTGATCTGGCTGATTTTGTTGATTCAGTGCATCAAGCAAGGCACGATCCACTACTTTATCCATAGAGATCACTTGGGCACGCCTCTCGCGGAAATTCCTCTCCAGTTCATCCAACGATACAGAAAATGATTTTTCTTTCTGGCTGGATGTAAAAATAAACAAGCTACGCATAGGACTAATCCATGCTAGACGTACTTTTTGCAAAGAGTTATCACGCTTCTTAAGCTGTATCCAGACACCGCGTTCCAGACTCGCAACGATGCTTTCCGCTTCTGCGATATCTTGCGCTATGATTTCTGCTATTGAAGCTTCATTGATGATAGGCCGACTCAATGAAGGCAAAGGATCATTTGCACCATTGGCAACCGTGTCTATATTTGAGTTGCCCGAAACTTGATCGCCGCTAGCCGCTACTTGCTGAGCTTGCTGAATCTGCTGAGCTTCAATTGCATCAGTTTTTGCTTTCTCAATCGCCTCAGAAATTAAGCGCGCTTTTTCGGCTTCCTCTGCTTCCGCTTTTGCTTTGGCATCTGCGACTGCTTTGGCTTCAGCTTCGGCTCGTTTTTGCAAACGACGCTCAGCCGCCAGCTTAGCGGCCTCAACCGCAATTTCCACCTGACGTTCTGGCGACAATTCTAAAGGCGCACGTACTATCGATGCGTGGCACTCAGCCAAGTCAGCAAAAAATTGTACGCGATCAACATCTTCCCACTTGATCAAGCTTAACCATTTATTCAAGCGCGCCAAAATACCTGGCAGACGATTAATCATTTCCTGACGCTGCGCTAACGTGATCTTGGGCTTAATACTCCATATTAAATCATCCATCGTCTTAATCGCATCTTCAACCGCATGCGGCTTTTCGTCTTTCACGCTATAAGCCAAGGTCAATACTTTAATCCAGCGATTTTCGAGGAAGGTTTCGACAAACGCCATTACTTCACCGCTGCCTATGCGCATAGAGACATCGTTACCGGCAGCGATACCCGCCTGCTTAAATTTTTCTTTTTGCAGTGCCCGATTGATCGGCGCTTGCAATGATTCGATCGTCTCGGCCTCATCTTTTTGAATGAAGGCTTCAAGGTCCGTTACGACTTCATCAAACAGTCCTAACTCTTGATCGAATTCCTTTTGCACACGCAATACATTACGTTGCATCGCCTGAAACAAGGGATCATCTTCACCTTTTTTAGGATCAAGGGAAGCACTATATTTTGACAATAATTCAATTAAGCGGCGCGCCGGATGAGCATCTTGAAAAAAGAAGTTCTTATCGAGCAACGCTGCTTTTAATACTGGCACTTGCAGTGAACTGATCAGGTTCTTAATGGGGTCAGCGATTTCTTGATTACCTAATACACCATCAAAAACATGTGAGAGCAAATCAAACGTATGCTTCTCTACGCCAGAATGAAACACATTAGGCATTTCGTGGCGCATATGCGACAAACGCATTGCATTCTGTGCACCGGAAACTAGCTGATGTATTGCCATGTTCTTTTGAACATCGGCAAGGTATTGAAATAACTCAGAGGAAGCCGGATTAAAACTAGCAGAGTCGCCACCAACAAACGGTGTGCCAGTCATGTTACCCATAGGCATTCCACTCATAGGCATCATCCCACCCATATTTGGTGCTGACATTTGCCCACCGATGCCTGACGATCCGAGGTTACCTGGGTGAGCGAAACCACCTGCACCACGCCCCTGCGCACTCGTCTCCGCGAAACTTCTAATCTCATTGCCTGCAAAGTATTGCTCTAACTTTTTAGCGACTTCGTTTTTCACGGCTTCGCCCACACGCTCTGCTTCTGCACTGGCCTGCTTACGTTTTAGTCGATAATTTTCCTGCAGGTCCGGCAAGATCCCACGTGCGATCAACAAATCATTTAAGGCTTGATAAATGGGTGCTAGATCAAAAATAAACTCGCTGATCATCGGCAACATCAATGCATGGGCATCGACTTCCGTGTTGAAATCTATCCACGCCGCGTTAAAAGCGCGCAAAAAAACTTCAGGACGAAATGGATTTTGGGAGCCACCAATACTTTCTTGACCTAGTAAACTGGCTAACCTCATATTCAAGGCAGCGAGTGGCTCTGCGTAACTCAATTCCAAAGAGCGGCTGGCACGACTCAAACTAAGTTTAAGTTCCATCTCTTCAAAAGAAACCAAGCTCATGGCTTCATCTTGCATGGTGACCTGTGGTTTGGTAACCGCACGCAAGATATCAACTTCTGCTTTGAAAGCTTTTTCGATTCCGGATGAACTCAGGTAATAAAATGAGTAAGCGTTATTCTTAAGTAACTGCGCACCGTGAAAACACAAATTTGCGAGTTTTGGATCCGATGCATTTTCGGATTGAGCGAATAAATCATGCGACAAGCGTGATGAAAATGCGTCTATTTGAGGCGTGCAAAGCT
>CAUPNA010000097.1:0-17077 GCA_963512475.1 uncultured Undibacterium sp. | reverse complement strand
TGTCACGCAAACGAAATTTTAAGTTGTAGATCAAGTTAAATTCACGGACACGACCTTGACTGTTCAAGGACAGAATCACTTTGTCGCGCGTCTCGCCAAGCACATCCAAAATCACTTCCGCATTGGTGGCTTGCGAGCTTACCTCCGTTTTTCCATTCGCACGCAAATTACGTTTGAGTTCACCACCTAAAGCTGAGCTTTCTGGCAAACCGACGTAAATGCTTTGGAACGGAAACACCACTGTGCCGCGCAGAGCGAAACCACACGCACTAAGGCTCGTTAACAGAACGAGATAGCTAACAATTTTCAGAAAACGATTTTTGCTCATGGGGCTTTTACTCTGCTTAACAACGATTTAAAACTCCCTTCTCCCGCTTGCGGGAGAAGGGTCGGGGATGAGGGATGTTCAGCTTCGGATAAAATTATCGAAGACGAAAGGCGAAATTTCCGACTGTTTTTCGCCTCTTAATAATTTCGTCGTTTATCAGAACCCCTCACCCTAACCCTCTCCCGCGTGCGGGAGAGGGAGCATTACTCTACGTCTCTGCGGCGAATCTATTCAAACTCAAACAACAATATTCACCAACTTACCAGGCACAACGATAATCTTCTTCGGCGTACCTTCGATAAAGCGCGCAGCACTTTCGTTAGCTACTGCAGCCGCTTCGATAGTCGCTTTATCCGCATCTTTCGCAACCTTGATACTGCCACGCAATTTGCCATTCACTTGTACCATCAACTCGATTTCATCTTGCACCAAGGCAGCCGCATCAACTTGTGGCCATGGCGTATCGATGATGCCGCCCAAATCTTTATCGTAACCAAGTTCATTCCACAGCGCATGTGTGATGTGCGGACAAACAGGATACAAGCCGCGCAACAAGATGCCAAAGGCTTCACGTACCGCAGCGGCAGAACCTTCTGCTTCGGATTTGAACGATTCAATTGTATTCAACAATTTCATCGCACCAGACACTACCGTGTTGTACTGGAGACGGTCGTAATCGCTATCGATTTGTTTCAAGGTGCTGTGTACTTCGAAGCGCAAGGCTTTAACATCGGCTGCGTAATTTGCCGCTGGCGTTGCGCCTGCTGCGATCGTTGCCGAGAATTTCAATGCCGTCGCCCATAAGCGACGCAAGTAACGCGAAGCACCTTCTACACCACTACTACTCCAAGCGGCACTTTGATCTGGGGGGCCTGCAAACATGGTGAACAGACGGGCTGTATCTGCGCCAAATTGGCTAATGATGTCTTTTGGTTCAACCACGTTATTTTTGGACTTGGACATCTTCTCGATGCCGCCCATTTGTACAGGCTGACCATCGCTCTTCAAGCTAGCGGAAATTGGACGACCTTTTTCATCGTGCTGGACTTCGACTTCGTTTGGATAGAACCAGACTTTCTTGCCGCTTGCTTC
Source organism: uncultured Undibacterium sp. (assembly GCA_963512475.1). Lineage (GTDB taxonomy): Bacteria > Pseudomonadota > Gammaproteobacteria > Burkholderiales > Burkholderiaceae_D > Undibacterium. The sequence continues at coordinate 15,657 of CAUPNA010000097.1, read as the reverse complement.
TTCACGATAATACGACTCATTGAGCAACATACCTTGCGTGAACAAATTCTTAAATGGCTCGTCGATCTTCACCAAGCCCATATCGCGCATGGCTTTAGTCCAGAAACGGGCATACAGCAAATGCAGAACCGCATGCTCTACGCCGCCGATGTATTGATCCATACCTTGCGGACTCATCCAGTAGTCGTTACGCTCATCGACCATGGTCGTTGCATCTGGGCAGGTATAGCGCATGAAGTACCAGCTCGAATCGACGAAGGTATCCATGGTGTCGGTTTCACGATGTGCTGGCTTTCCGCATTTTGGGCAAGGCACGTTCAAGAAAGCGGCATGAGTCTTCAGCGGATTACCGGAACCGTCGGGGATGCACTCTGCTGGCAATACGACCGGCAAATCTTCATAAGGCACTGGTACATCGCCGCATTCATCGCAGTGGATGATAGGGATAGGCGTACCCCAATAACGTTGACGAGAAATACCCCAGTCGCGCAAACGCCAAGTGGTTTTCTTCTCGCCTGCGCCTTTGGCGACAAGGTCGGCAGCGACCGTATCAACTGCTGCTTTATAGCTCAAGCCATCGTATTTACCGGAATTCACAGTAAGGCATTTTTGCTTATCGCCATACCATTCAGCCCAAGCATCGGTGGTGAATGTTTCGCCTTCGACTGCAACCACTTGTTTGATTGCGATGTTATATTTTTTCGCAAACGCAAAATCACGCTCGTCATGTGCTGGCACGCCCATGACTGCACCGTCACCGTAAGTCATCAAAACATAGTTACCAACCCAAACTTCGACCCGTTCGTTCGTCAATGGATGCGTAACGAATAAGCCAGTAGGCAAACCTTCTTTTTCTTTGGTCGCCATCTCGGCTTCTGTGGTACCACCTGCTTTGCATTCTTCGATGAATGCGGCTAATTTTTCGTTACTTTTCGCAGCGACAGTGGCAAGTGGATGCTCTGCAGCGACTGCACAGAAAGTCACGCCCATGATAGTGTCAGGACGCGTCGTGAAGACATACATCTTACCGTCTTGCACCAGCGCGCCAGCGTCATCTTTGATCTCATGGCTAAATGCGAAGCGCACGCCTTCGCTTTTACCGATCCAGTTGCGTTGCATGGTGCGAACTTGATCAGGCCAGCCATCGAGTTGATCGATGCTGGACAAGAGTTCTTCTGCGTATTGTGTGATGCCGAAGTAGTAGCCAGGAATTTCACGTTTTTCAACCACTGCGCCTGAGCGCCAACCTTTGCCGTCAATCACCTGCTCGTTCGCTAACACGGTTTGATCAACTGGATCCCAGTTCACCACTTGTGTCTTTTTATAGGCGACGCCTTTTTCTAGCATCTTCAAGAACAACCATTGGTTCCAACGATAGTAATCAGGATCGCAAGTTGCCACTTCACGTGACCAGTCAAATGCCAAGCCCAAAGGCTGCATTTGTGATTTCATATCTTCGATATTGGCGTAAGTCCATTCTGCTGGCGACTTTTTATAGGCGATCGCCGCATTCTCCGCAGGCAAACCGAATGCGTCCCAGCCCATAGGCATCAAGACGTTAAAACCCTTCATGCGCAATTGACGTGCCAGCATATCGTTGATGGTGTAGTTGCGCACATGGCCCATGTGCAGTTTGCCCGATGGATAAGGCAACATGGAACAGGCGTAGTATTTTCCTTTTGGAAAACGTGGATCGTTCTCTACCGTTTTAAACGCGTTGGTTTCTGTCCAATGTGACTGGGCGGCTTGTTCAACTTCGGCTGGGCTGTATTTTTCTTGCATGACGATTCTATTGAAGAAATAAATTAAATTTGGGGAAATGCGAGGCTTACTAGAACCTTAGATTATAAGGCTAAAGTGCTGCTATTTGAGGGAGTAAGGGGAGAAAAAGCAGGCTTTTACTTACTTTTTCACGGTATTTGAAGCATTCTGCACGGATGATTTTGTTGGCAGGCTTATTGATTTTGCTTCGGTAGCAAAACCAATTTTATTCAAACCATTATTCTGCGCGGCGGCCATCACCTGGGCGATTAACTCAAAGCGTGTCGACTTATCAGCGCGCAGCAAAATTTCTGGCTGTGGTTTTTGTTTGGCAATCAGCGCCAGTCGCTTCTCAAGGCCCTCTAACTTCACCAATTCAGCATCCCAAAATAAGGCACCTTGCGCATCAAAGGAAAGCGTCACGGTATCGATATTTTGCGGCAATGCCTCTGCTTGTGCCGATGGCAAATCAAGACGTACAGCATGATTCAGTAAGGGGGCGGCAATAATAAAAATGACCAGCAACACCAGCATCACATCGACCATGGGCGTGACATTGATGTCCGACATCGCCGTCATCGGCTTTCCCGAATTGCCACCTATGCTTTTGAATTGCCCGAATCCCATAGAGTTTTAGTTAGGTTCAGTTGAGCTTAGTGAAATAAGCATGCAAGTCAAAGGCGAAGCCATCTAACTCGGCAAAAGTAATACGATTAATGCGATTAAAAGCGTTGTATGCAAGTACCGCAGGAATCGCCACCATCAAACCAAGACCTGTCATCACCAACGCTTCACCCACTGGCCCGGCCACCAAATCAATTTGAATCGTTGACGAGCCTGAGACTGCAGTCAATGCATGATAAATACCCCAAACCGTCCCTAATAAACCGACAAAAGGTGCCGTTGCACCAATCGATGCTAACAAGGTCAATCCAGATTCTAAACGCACAGTGACACTCGTGAGTTCTTCGCGCAAAACGCGCGTCATGACGTCAGCTGTATCCGCGTTGACCATCATTGACTTTGCGCGAGTTAGTGGATCAGAGGCGGCTAAGCCCTGCTTCGCTAATGGCGTATAGATATTCTCCACATCAGAAATACCCAAGGAATTCACAGCATCTAGCATGGTCGGCGCTTGCCAGAATAAGTGCAGCGCAGAAGTCCCCCGCCGTATGCGCCAAAATGACCAAGCCTTAGAAAAAATCGTGAACCAACTGACCAAGGACATCAAAATCAAGAGCAGTGCAACCGCTCGTCCCAGCATATCAAGTTGTATCCAATATTGGCTGATAGTGATAGGCATAACCGAGTTTCTACGCTTAGTTCAAACCTAGGACATCATACAGATCATATAAGCCAGTGGTCTTATCTGCGAGGAAACGCGCTGCGCGCAAACTGCCATGAGCGTAAGTAACACGACTGGAAGATTTGTGCGTAATTTCTACGCGTTCACCGATACCAGCGAACAGCACCGTATGATCGCCGACAATATCGCCGCCACGAATCGTAGCAAAACCAATAGACGATGGATCGCGTTCGCCTGTCACACCCTCGCGTGAGAACACGCCAACTTCCTTTAAATCACGACCTAAAGTATCTGCAATCACTTCACCCATTTTCAGTGCGGTACCGGATGGGGCGTCGACTTTATGGCGGTGATGCGCTTCGATAATTTCGATGTCATAACCATGAGAAAAACTCTTTGCAGCCATTTCCAACAGCTTCAGTGTGACGTTCACACCGACGCTCATATTCGGCGCAAAAACGATAGCGGTTTTCTTGGCAGCTTCGGCAATAGCGGCTTTACCCGCATCATCAAACCCAGTAGTACCGATAATCATTTTGATACCGTGTTCAGCACAATAATTGAGATGTTCTAAAGTACCTTCCGGACGTGTAAAGTCGATCAAAAATTCTGCACTTGCCAAGGCTTTAGCCAACTCTGATTCAATCGATACGCCAGTAACTTTACCCAAAGCCAAACCGGCATCGGTGCCTATAAATGCAGATTGCGGGATATCCAAAGCACCAGCCAAACTAGCATCATCTGCAGCGGCAATGGTTTCAATCAACATCTTACCCATGCGACCAGAAGCGCCGGCCACAGCGATTTTCATTCCTGACATAATTAACTCGACTTATTTTTTCTTAGGTGTTTCGGTGGTAGGCATATTCTCAATACGAGATGCGATAGCAGAATTGGTGATATGTGCCAAATATTCTTTCTCGGTTGGCAAACTACCGCCTTCAAAGCGCTCTACGGTGTTTGATTTGAAAAAAATCGCCAAGCGACTGGAAATCACTTCGCCATTCGGTTTCAACATGCGGAAAGGATAATCCCAACGATCTTCATGGAACATATCGGTCAACAGCGCTGTACCCAGTAAGAAGCGCACCTGTTCACGGGTCATCCCTTCTTTCAACTGCGATACCATTTCTTGCGAAACGAAGTTACCTTGTTGCACGGAGATACGATATGGAGAAATCACGCCAAACAACTTATCGAAACCAGATGGTTTTACGATTTGTGTACCTTTAGTCGCATTGGCATCCGCTTCTGCAACGACAGTCTTTTGACTGGCGCAACCAGTAACAAAAACCAAAAGGGTAGCTGTACCGAATACAGCCAGTTTGCTCTGGGATTTCTTAAATACGTTCAATGGCATAAACTACCTCAAATTTTCAAGCAAGAATGTTGAACAGGGAAAACTTCGGATAAGATAACAGAAATTTCTACCTAGCTCTAAAACCCTATATCATAAAGCACTTAGCCTTCTTTTGACTGAAAACATGACAAATAACACGCCCGACCTGAAAGCCAGCGGATTGAAAGCCACTCTGCCACGTCTGAAAATCTTGGAAATCTTCCAAAACAGCTCGGTACGTCACTTAACTGCCGAAGATGTTTACAAGATCCTGTTAACGGAAAATATGGACGTAGGCTTAGCTACGGTCTATCGCGTGTTGACTCAGTTTGAACAGGCTGGATTACTGAACCGCAATCATTTTGAGTCTGGTAAAGCGATTTTTGAACTTAACGAAGGCTCGCACCATGATCATTTGGTCTGTTTAGACTGCGGTCGGGTGGAAGAATTCTTTGATGAACAAATTGAAAAGCGTCAGCATGCGGTGGCAGAAGAACGCGGTTTCTCTATTGCCGAGCATTCCTTGGCGCTGTATGGAAATTGTACGAAAGTAAATTGCGTGAATCGAAAGTGATTAACTTGCATCAGGAAATGACGCGCACTTCAGTTCAAAAAAAAGCAAGCTCAGCTTGCTTTTTTGACTAAAATTACGTTAAGTGCTAGCACCACCGGCAAGCTTAGCGCTGCGTGCAGCACGTACCTTAAGTGTCACCATTTGCACAGTATCTAAAACCTTCTTTGCGTTAAATGGTTTGATAATATAGCCACTAATACCACTCTTCACTACTTCGGATATCGTTTCCTGATCAGTACTCGCGGTCACCATCAACACAAACACATCTTGCATCACCATTCGTATACTTTTTAAGGCCTCGACGCCATTTACCTTTGGCATCACCACATCCAGCAGAATAACATCGGGATGCAAACGGGTTGCCATTTCTAATGCGCTATCACCATCTAGCGCTTCACCGATAACGTTATAGCCGTCATGACGCAAGATGACCCGTAAAGTTTCGCGCGTCATGTCGTTATCGTCAACGATCAATACTGAGATATCTTTATTGTCTGCCATTTTGAATACGCAAATTAGAAGTTCATAAAGTGGATTTAAGTTAATAACTGAATTACCAACTAAGTTACTAGCTAAGTTGCTAATTAAGTTATTTTTAAACTGTTTACTACATAATTTTAGATCTATTTAGTTCTATTTTCTGCTTATTTAATGATTCAATGCATTCGACAACAGCTTCGCAGTAATATCAACAATAGGAATTACCCGTTCATATGCCATTCGAGTTGGGCCTATCACGCCCAAAGTGCCAACGATGCGCCCATTCACTTCATACGGCGCGGTTACCACACTCATTTCTTCCATCGGCACTAATTGCGATTCACCGCCAATAAATATCCTCACGCCAGAGGCATTGCTTGACACATCCAATAGCTGCATTAAACCACTCTTTTGTTCAAATAAATCAAACAAACGTCTCAACGAAGTCATATTCGATGACAGGTCGCTGACATTAAGTAAATTACGCTCGCCCGAAATCACCATATCATCAGCGTTATCTGCCATTGCCTGACTACCAGCCTCTAGGGCGGTTTGCATCAGCTGATTCATATCGCCTTGTAAAGCACGCAATTCATGTTTGATACTTAAACGCGCCTGGTCAAAACTTTGCCCAGCAAAGTTTTGATTCAAATAATTCGCAGCTTGAGTTAACTGCGATGGATTGTAATCCACATCAGTCAACAATAGGCGGTTATGTACTTCATCGTTGGGCGCAACGACCACTAACAAAATACGCTTTTCGGACAAACGTAAAAATTCAACTTGTTTAAATACTGACTCTTGCCTGGCGGTCATCACGACACCAGCAAATTGGGTCAGCGACGACAACACTTGCGCCGCATTTGAAATAATTTTTTGTGGCGACCCTGTAATGATGGATGAGTGCAATCTCGCGCCTAATGCCGTCTCTAATACAGACTCATCAATGTCTTGCACCGTCAGCAATTGATCAACAAAAACACGATATCCACGTGGAGTTGGAATTCTTCCGGAAGAAGTGTGTGGACTGGCGACAAAACCCATCTCTTCCAAATCTGACATGACATTTCGTATTGTCGCAGGCGAAAGTTCTAGACCAGATATTTTTGAAAGTTCACGTGAGCCTACAGGCTGACCATCGGCAATATACCGTTCCACCAGGGCTTTTAATAAGGTTTGAGCGCGATTATCGAGTTGCATGGTCTTATTTTAGGCTAGCTGAAGCAGAAACGCATCGTTTTTGCGCGATTCAAGGTTCACTATTTGAGCTACTTATTGTTTAATTTGAGTTCCTGCAACAATTCTTGCAAGTCTTTTACGATTAAGTCAGGTTTTATATCCAACTCGATATCAGTATGGGATCGCGCATTTCGATTAACCCAGGTCGCAGCCATACCAACTTGCTGGGCACCCTGCACATCCAAACGTAAATCATCACCAATATACATGAGCTCGCTCGGACTTAATTTCAAGTGCTCAATCATGGCACAGAAAATCTTGGGATCTGGCTTAGCACAACCAAATTGATGTGCCGCTAAGGACACAGAAAAGTGCTGATCTAGTCCCACCGCGCCAATATCAGCAAAACCATTTGAGATTGAGCCCAAAATATAATTATTTTTGAGCACGTCAAGTGCTGGGAAGACGTCATCAAAAAAACTCACTCGATTTCGCGCCTGAGCAAAAACCTGCATCGCCTCATCCGCCAAACTGGGATGTGCACCATGTTCGCTAAATACTTGCTGCAGCAAAGTGTGACGTAAAGCCCAAAGATCGTAACTAAAACGGGAGTTCGTGGAGACCAAAGCCTGCCTTCGCTCACGCAATGCGTCAATTGAATATTCCTCAGCGACGGAAGGTAATTGGCTTGCGATCCACGCATGCAGCGTTGTTTCTGCATGCTTAATCACAGGAACCACAGGCCACAAGGTGTCGTCAAGGTCAAATATCAGGGCTTTAATGGTCATCGTCTTTTCGGTTCAAATAAGGGCGAAAATAAGCTATAAGTCAGTAATGGCAGCACGCATATCGAGCATGCCTTGTTTAGCGCCGCACAGTGTCAATAAATATTGATGATACACCGCAGGCACCCGGCGCCCTGCAACTGTTCCCAGATCACGCAACCAACCAATTGCATAATTAGATTGGTACAAAGGCGTCATGATACGACTCACCATTTGGTAATAAGCGATATGTTTACGGCGTCTTTGAGAATAATCAGCAAAAGCAGCCGTAACAGAATTGGAGTTTAATTTTCCAACACAATTCTCACCTGGACTTGCCAGACACTTTGCCAAAATCGTAGCATCAATCAATGCCATATTTGCGCCCTGCCCCAATTGTGGACTCATCGCATGAGCCGCATCACCCAGCACAACAACACGCTCTTGATGGTAAGTCGTCAATCGGACATCTGCGTATTCGGCAATAGCAATGGCGGTCTCAGGTGCATTCGCTAGCCATTCAGCCACTTCTGGCCACACGTGCCGTATTCGTTCGATCAGGCCCGACATACCCGCTTGTCGATACTCGGAAAATGCAGCTTTAGGTAAACTCCAAAATAAGGAATAGAACTTCCTATTGGTCTCAGGATTGATCCCGGAGGGTAATATCCCCAGCATGATGTGCGCACCACGATAACGTTGCATCAAAATATGCGGAAACGGCCAATCATCTCTGTCCAACACGGCCCAATATGCACCCCAAGGATAGGGTCGGTGAATTTGGGCAATGTCGAGTTGGTCGCGCAATAATGAACGTGCACCATTTGCGATAATAAGACCATCAGCTTGCGAGCTTCCTTGTTGATGTTGAATTTGAACACGCTGTGCATCTTGAGAAAATGCGCTAATACCATTTCCCAAATGTATGGCCACACCCAAATTCTGCGCGCATCGCCACAAAATGTGATGCAAACTGGCTCGATGAATTCCTAAGCCATACCAATCTTCATGCGCAAACTGATAATGCAGATCCAGCGTTTTCCAACTACCGGTATAGCCTTCCAGACTATGTACTACGGCAGCCTTTGCTTTTACTGCGTCCAGCAATCCCAAGTTTTGCAACATCGCCTGTCCGCTGGGCTGCAACAATAAACCAGCGCCCACTGGTGTAGGATCGGCGACCTGCTCAAATACGTCGACCTGATGTCCCTGACGAGTTAATAAAATAGCCGAAGCCAGTCCGGCTATCCCTGCACCTGCAATAACGATATGGGTCATAGATGAATCATTTTTGTTTGCAACTGTCAGTCAAAGATTAAATTATACGTAGAATTTACATAAAACTAATGTAAGGCAGAATTCGATGAGGCTTCTGTGTGAGTCTGATACCGATTTATAATGGCAAGCATATGACTTAAAAGTACGCAAAAAAATCAAGGAAAGACTGGAAATGACTATACGTATTCAACAAGCGACCATTGAAGACATTCAGCTGATTGCGCCATTATTTGACGCTTACCGTATGTTCTATCAACAAACCAGTGATGTAAATTTAGCAGAAAGCTTTTTATCTGAACGCATGCAAAAACACGAGTCAGTCATCTTCTTTGCCGTCAATGAAATGGGCAAAGGCTTGGGCTTTGTACAGCTTTATCCGATTTTTTCTTCCGTGTCCGCAATGCGTCAGTGGACTCTGAATGATTTATTTGTGAGTGAGGCTGCCCGACGTACTGGGATCGCCCGATTGCTCATGAATCGCGCCCGTCAGTTTGCTATCGATACAGAGTCCAAAGGTCTATTTCTGGAAACCGCGCATAACAATACTAAGGGACAATCTTTGTATGAGTCACTTGGTTATAAGAGAAATTCAGAATACTACTATTTTCTCGATTTACAAAAAGCGATCAAATAACAGATAGCACTGCTGTAACGACTTGTCGATCTGAAAAATATTGCGCATTCCAACAAAAATACTCTCCACTACAACAAAGTAGAAGCATAGCTGAAACAGAGTCATCCAATTCTCTAGGAATAGTGTAATCTAAAGCCTTCTTCAAAATCCGGCATCTTCTCTATGACAACGACCACAAAAACCGTCGCCTTGATTGGTAAATACAATGCATTGGGCATGGGTGAGTCGTTGAATGAATTAGCACATTTTTTAGCCGAGGCAGGACACGCCATCCTGTTTGATACAGATTCTGCGCATAATTTGGCCTTGAACGAATTTCCTGCTGTGTCCGTTGCTGATATTGGTCGCAATGCCGATGTCGCGATTGTCTTAGGTGGCGATGGCACCATGCTTGGTATCGCCAGACAGCTCGCCCCCTATGACGTCCCCTTAATTGGTATTAACCAAGGCCGACTCGGCTTCATTACCGATATCCCACGCGATCAAATGATTCCTGCAGTTGCAAAAATTTTAGCTGGCAAGCACGTTGCAGAACAACGCTGCATGTTAGAGGCAATTGTGATACGCGACGGCGAGCAAATATTTAGCGGGGTCGCGTTCAATGACATCGTTTTATCGCGCGGCGCTGGTTCAGGCATGATCGAGTTACGGGTTGAAGTTGATGAACACTTTATGTACAACCAACGTTCGGATGGGCTCATAGTATCAACGCCAACAGGTTCTACCGCTTATGCCTTATCTGCTGGTGGGCCTCTCTTGCATCCTAGCTTAGGTGGCATCGCCATGGTGCCGATTGCACCACATGCCTTATCAAATCGACCTATCGTTTTACCTGAGACGAGTGTCATTAGTGTCGAAATCGTCGCTGGGCGCGATGCCAGTGTGAATTTTGATATGCAGTCGTTTGCGAACTTAAATCACAAAGACAAAATTGTTATTAGTCGCTCTACCCACCACATCACCTTTCTACACCCAGAAGACTGGAACTACTACCATACCTTACGTGAAAAATTACACTGGAATGAGTATCCATCAGTCGAAGGTGCACTCAACTGAGCATCTGACCCACAAAGACCTGTGAATTAACACAGTGTTTTTCACCACCATACCGCCTGCGCTGAGGTAAAATAAGGCCGCCCTTAGGCTAAAGCTTTTATCGCAACACGTTCACCTCCGACTTTATTTTTCAGATCAAAACCTATGCTGCGCACGCTTGCTATTCGTGATTTTGTTATCGTCGATACGATAGAACTAGAATTCTCTGCTGGCTTCACGGTCTTCACTGGTGAAACTGGCGCTGGCAAATCAATATTGATTGATGCCCTGGCCTTAACTTTGGGTGGACGCGGTGACGCTAGCATGGTTCGAGAAGGCGCGCAAAAAGCCGATATCTCAGCCGAATTTTCTTGCAATGCAGAAACGACTGCTTGGCTCAATGATAAGGATTTTGCCAGCGAAGATGGGCAACTGATTGTACGCCGCGTCATTGACAATGCGGGTCGCTCTAAAGCCTATATTAACGGCATTACTGCAAGTGCGACGCAGCTACGGGAGCTAGGTGAATGCTTAGTCGATATCCACGGACAGCACGCCCATCAATCACTGCTGAAGAGCGATGCTCAACGCAATCTGCTCGATATGCAAGGTGGCTTAGAGGCAGATACGGCTGAAGTCGCAAGCTTGTACAAACATTGGCACAAACTTGCGAAACAACGTGAAGAATTTGAACAAAACGCAAAAAATATTCTGCAAGAGCGTCAACGCTTGGAATGGCAAGTGGGCGAGCTTGATAAGTTGCAGCTAAAAAAAGGCGAATGGGACGCGATCAATCAAGAGCATAGTCGCCTCGCCCATGCAGCCAGCCTGTTAGAAGGCGCGCAGGAAGCTGCAGATGCGATCGCGGAATCTGATCATCCTCTGTTATCTCAAGTATCTGGGCTTTTGCAGAGACTAAGCAAGCTAGAGGAGTTCGATAGCAAACTCAAACCAGTTATCGAATCTCTCGATTCGGCACGTATTAACTTACAGGAATGCTCTTACGCTTTGAACGATTATCTGGGACGTGTAGAACTTGACCCCGCTCGCTTGCGAGAAGTCGAAACACGAGTGGAAAGTCTGCACAGCACCGCACGGCGCTTCCATGTTGAACCCGATAACTTAATCGATGAGTTAGGGTATTTAAACGCGCAGCTACAGCAATTATCTGGCGCGTCAGATATTGATTCGCTCAGAAAACAAGAAGAGCAAGCACAACAAACTTACTTAAAGTTGGCAAAAAAGCTCAGCACAAAACGGCAAGTAGTCGCACGAGATCTCGGACATGCAGTCACCACAGCCATGCAAGATCTAAGCATGTCAGGTGGACGATTCACCATTGAACTGCCGGCCTGCGAACCAAGCGCAACTGGTTTAGAGCAAATCGAGTTTATGGTGGCAGGCCATGCGGGTGTTCAAGTGCGTCCACTCGCCAAGGTTGCATCAGGTGGTGAATTAGCGCGAATTTCCTTGGCGATTTCAGTGATCACATCCTGCGCAACAGCGACGCCGACTTTGATATTTGACGAAGTCGATAGCGGCATCGGTGGCGGAGTTGCCGAAGTCGTGGGGCGCCTATTAAAACGTTTAGGACAAGATAGACAAGTGCTATGCGTTACCCATTTGCCGCAAGTGGCAAGCCAGGGGAATCAACATTTTGAAGTCAGCAAAACGCAAGAAGCTGGCAAAACTTACTCACAAATCGCCGCACTCGATAACAAACAGCGCGTAGAAGAAATTGCGCGCATGTTAGGTGGATTAGAAATCACTGCGACCACAAGAAAACACGCAAGAGAGCTACTTGCTTTATAAAGCCAAAAAACGCGTATCGACTATCAACAATGCGCTCACCTCAATGAAGTAAGGAAAAATAAAAATGGCATTCTTAAAAGAACCCGACTACTCGCATGGAAAATTACGCAAAACTGCCGTAGTTCTGATTAATCTGGGCACACCCGATGCGCCGACACCCAGTGCGGTGAGGCGCTATCTGAAGCAATTCTTGTGGGATCACCGCGTGGTAGAAATTCCTCGTGCAATCTGGTGGCTCATTTTAAATCTGATCATCCTTCCTTTCCGCTCAAAAAAATCCGCGGAAAAATATGCTTCGATTTGGAGTAATGATGGCTCGCCTTTATTAGTTCACACCCGCAAGCAAGCGATGCTGCTCAAAGGCTATTTAGGCGAACGTGGTCACGAGGTTCATGTGACATTTGCCATGCGTTACGGTTCGCCATCCATCCCAGAAGTTTTGGCACAACTGAAAGTCGATGGTTATGAGCGTATTTTGATTTTGCCGGCCTATCCGCAATATTCGGCGACAACCACTGCATCGAATTTTGATGCGGTAACTCAATACTATCAACAAACACGCAACATCCCTGAACTGCGCTTCATCAAAAACTATCACGACCATCCGGCCTACATACAAGCGCTCAAAAATTCAATTTTAAAATCGTGGGAAACTCAAGGTAAGCCAGAAAAACTGGTCATGAGCTTTCACGGATTACCAAAAGCTTTCTTGCTACGCGGCGACGCCTATCACTGCGAATGCTATAAAACCGCGCGCCTGCTGGCTGAACAATTGGGCTTAGGCAAAGAGGATTATATTGTCACATTTCAATCACGATTAGGCCGTGCGGAATGGTTACAGCCCTACACTGAACCGACCGTGCAAGCCTTAGCGAAACAAGGTGTAAAACGTATCGACGTTGTATGTCCGGGTTTTTTGGCAGACTGCCTAGAAACTTTGGAAGAAATCTCGATGGAAGTGCGACAAGCTTTCTTAACCGCTGGCGGTCAGACTTTCAACTACATTCCTTGTTTAAATGAATCGCCGGATGGACTGCGTGCCTTAGCCGAAATCAGCGAACAGCATTTGATAGGCTGGCCGACGATGGTCACTGCTAGTATGCGTGAACAAGAAAAACAAGCCGCATTAATCAGCCGTAGTGAGGCAAAACGCTTTGGTGCAGACCAATAATATGCCAAGCACATTTGTCATCGGAGATTTACAAGGCTGCTACGACCAACTGGTCGAGCTACTGAAAAAAATTGACGAGACAGATCCGAACGCACGCTTACTCTTTGCTGGAGATCTGGTCAATCGCGGACCAAAATCACTCGAAACTTTGCGATTGGTAAAAAGTTTAGGTGCGCGTGCTGAATCCGTATTGGGCAATCATGATTTACATCTACTGGCAGTAGCGAATGGATTGAGAGCAGCGCATCGCAGCGATACTTTAGGTGCGATATTGCAAGCAGAAGATCGCGAAGAATTATTGAATTGGTTGCGTCAACGGCCTATGGCAATCGCGACTGACGACGGCCAACATCTGTTAGTGCATGCAGGTGTATTTGCGAGCTGGGATTCATCACAAACCTTAAAATTAGCGCAAGAAATTGAGACTCAATTACGCAGCGATCACTGGTTGGATTTGATACGCACCATGTACGGGAATCAACCGGATAATTGGCGCGACGATTTAGAGGGCGATGAACGCACGCGCTGCATTATTAACGGGCTGACGCGCATCCGGTTTTGCCATGCCAGTGGCGCAATGGATTTTGATCTAAAAGAAGCGGCGGGAAAGGCACCGGAACATTTGGTGCCGTGGTTTCATCTACCCTCTCGCAAAACGCAAGATTGCACGGTCATCTTTGGACACTGGTCAACCTTGGGATTGGTATTGCGCGACAACTTAATTAGCCTGGATACGGGTTGTGTTTGGGGCGGTCAGTTGACTGCAGTACGGCTATCTGATCGACTGGTTTTACAAGTAAAAAGTCCGCAGCATCAGACGCCGTTTTGAAGAATCCCTTACAATTTACAGCAATACAAGTAAGAAAAAATTGACGTACAAAAATGACCTCGTCCAAATCGAATAATTTCACATTAAAAATGATATCGACAATCTCGCAAATGCGATGGAGTAGCTATCTTAAATTGTTAGGTTTTGCGCTACTCGCATCACTTTTTGCCAGTAAGTTAATTACAGACGTTTCGTTACGACACAGCGTCAGAAATAGTCTATTACTTTTTTTTCTACTGGCGTGCTCCGCCAAAGAATTGATTGACACGCCTGCTAACTGGACAAGAGCAAAGAATAGTTATCGTTCGTCTAAAAATCTCCGCTTGGCCAGCTACGAATTGTTTCCAACTGAATTCCGTGGATGGATCCGCAGCTTCCTACAAATACAAAGAGCCTGCTGGCGTAATCCGAATATGGTTCAAGAGACGACAAGTGTTACCGAATTCACTTATCTAAAAAATGGAATGTATTCCAGTCTGTTTGCCATTGCAGTGGTTTCATGTCTTGGCGAGATTCCATTTTCCTTACTGGTGGTCAACTTATTTAAGATCGATCCAAGCACTATGAACATCATTCATCTGGTGACCATACTTACCGCCATCTTGACCATTACCAGCCTGATCGGTGACAAACGACTATTAGGCAAAGCGGTGCACAAGATTGAAGATGGCTTCTTGGTGCTCCAACTCGGTGCCAGAGCGCAGGCAAAAATACCTCTTTGTGACATCTATCATGTTGCAATTTTAGATCCGAAACAATTACCTCTTTTAGGATCTAATATCGGTTCGATCAAGATCACGCCATTTGACAAGCCCAATCTAGTTCTTCAACTCGAACCTGTACTTGACCAACATAAGCAAATCTACTTCGAAGAACTTGGCTCAACTCGCCAGAATATACGTACGGTTTATTTATACGTCGATGCACCTGAGAAACTACTCAACGCATTAAAGAAAATAGAATCATCTTAGACTTCTACATTGTTAATGCGCTTCAATGTTAATCCCAAGCGCCTTCGCCACTGCTTCACGCGCGCTTTGCGCGACTTCTCTGCGGTGCGCACCTTCAGTTGGTATGCTTGGCAATTGGATTAACTCTGCAACGATTTCACCTGATTGTAAAATCAATGTCATGCTTTCTGCAAAACTCATTTCACCGATAAAATCTGCCGCAGGATGCAACTGTCCTTGTGCATCGACATAACGCACCGCAAAAGGCAAAATCGGCACTTTGGCTTCGATAGCAGCTTCAAATAAATTCGGGTGAAATGGCAAAATACCACCTTGCGCTCCGGTCGTGCCTTCTGGAAAAAATGCAATGCGCTTGTTTTCTTTTAATTGATGCACTAATCCCTCGTAAATTCGACGCACTTCTCTCTGCTTACCTCGCGCTAAAAAGATAGTACCGGCTTGAGCACTAAGCCAGCCCGCAATCGGCCAGCTACGAATATCGGCCTTAGCAACAAAGTGACACGCATTCCACGAGTTGATGACGA
>CAUPNA010000096.1:0-17321 GCA_963512475.1 uncultured Undibacterium sp. | reverse complement strand
GCGATGTAGGGATAAATCCCGTATAAAAATTGATGTAAGTAGTCCATGATGTTTCCTCTTATTTACCTTGCATTCCAAAATTCACGCGTCAATGAGATTGAATTACTGTATCCCCTCCCCTTCCAAGGGGAGGATTAGGGAGGGGATGGGTTTTGGTGGAATAATTAATATAAGCATTCCCTACTGAAACCCATCCCCATCCCTGCCTTCCACCGCGACGCTTGCAAGCGTCTTAGAGATTCGGGGCGCAAAGCATGCTTTGCGAAACCCCACAAATCTCCCCTTGAAGGGGAAGGAGACAACAACAAACTAATCAGCCTATTACCCCTGTAAATTGTTAGGCCCGCAATTCAGAACCAGCAGCCTTAGCCTGACGTGGATAAAAATTAACCGTCTGCGCACCGCCAGATGCTCCACTTGATGAGCACGATAAACCCGGCTTCAACAATGGCTCAACACCATCCGCACCTGGTCCAAAGGTTTCCATCGCATCGTCCATATCACGCACGGGTGGTTCGCCCTGCTCTTGCGGAACCACATCCGTGAACGATGTCAGCAATAGGAAAGCATTGGCATACGGGCTGTCTTTGCGTTGCAAACGAATACCGATTGCAGCTAACACATGAATCGCTTCACCGAGTAATTTCTCCGCGGTTTCCGCATCGACCAAGCTCAAAAATTCCAAGAACAGCGGCACGTAATCCGGTAGCTCGCTCGCTTCTGGCTCAAACCCATAGCGACGATATTCTGAAATTAAGTCCACCATTGCCTGACCACGATCACGGCTTTCACCGTGGATATGCTCAAACAAATGCAGGGCGACGGAAGGCGTTCTGTCAAACGTACCGACATAGTTTTCTTGCACGCTGATCAGACTGTTATCTTGCAAATAGTTCAGCAAGGGCTGCACTGCTTCCAAGACTTCTGAATCGACAGCTAGTTCTGTACGAATTTCCGGCAAAGCAGCGATCAAATCGGGCTGCGGGTAACTCAGTAGTGCGGATAAAATGCGATAAATTTGCATACAATTTCCTTTATTCTTTGTGGCTGGTTTTGTAGTTTTGTAGGGCGGGTGCAACCCGCGCTGTTTATACTCAGATCTTGCGGCGCGGGTTTCACCCGCCCTACTTCTTAAACCCCACAACGCCGAGGCGCTGAGACTCTGAGAAAAACATGAGAAAACAAAACTCGTATTTGACTTTCTCTGCGCCTCTGCGTCTCGGCGTTGAGGGGTTTTAAACTCTATTCCGTCGTTGAGAGTTTTTTCCTCGACTTCGGCATATCCACAAAAATCACACTACCCTGCGGCTTCTTGCCAAACAGCGCACCATCCGACGTACCGCCGGAGCACCCATTACCAAACGTAAATCCGCAACTACCTTTTTCGTTGAAACTATCTTCCACCATTTCTTTGTGCGAAGAAGGAATCACAAAACGATCTTCGTAGTTGGCAATCGCCATGGTTTGATACATGTCTTCGACTTGTGCTGCCGTCAAATCAACTTGCTTCAACACTTCGTGATCGAGCTCGCCATGCACCACTTCAGAGCGCTTGTATGCACGCATCGCTAACATACGCTCTAAGGCTTTCAGGACTGGCTCTTCTTTACCTGCCGTCAAAAGATTCGCTAAGTAACGCACCGGAATCCGCAAAGACTTTACGTCAGGAATAATGCCGTTCATGCCCATGTGACCTGCTTCTGCCGCCTTTTGAATCGGTGACAGAGGTGGTACATACCAAACCATAGGCAGCGTGCGGTATTCTGGATGCAATGGGAACGCAATCTTCCACTCCATCGCCATTTTGTACACTGGCGATTTTTGAGCAGAGTCTATCCAGCTCTCTGGAATACCATGCTTACGTGCTTCGGCAATCACTGCTGGATCATGCGGATCTAAGAAACAATCTAACTGTGCCTGATACAAATCTTGCTCGTTCGGAGTCGATGCCGCTGCCTCGATTTTATCTGCGTCATATAACAAGACACCGAGGTAACGGATACGACCTACGCAAGTTTCCGAGCAGACAGTTGGCTGACCCGCTTCGATACGTGGGTAGCAGAAGGTGCATTTCTCAGCTTTGCCGGAACTCCAGTTGTAGTAAATCTTTTTGTAAGGGCAACCAGAGATACACATACGCCAGCCGCGGCATTTATCTTGATCGACCAAAACGATCCCATCATCTTCGCGTTTATAGATCGAGCCGGATGGGCAAGAAGCTACACAAGCTGGGTTCAGGCAGTGTTCGCACAAACGTGGCAAGTACATCATGAAGGTCGATTCGAAAGTGCTGTACATTTCTTTTTGCACGCCTTCGAATAACTGATCACGACTACGTGAGCTAAATTCGCCGCCTAAGTCATCTTCCCAGTTGGGACCCCAGACGATCTTGTCCATCTTCTTGCCAGTGATGACAGAAATAGGACGTGCCGTCGGTGGCGTCTGTGACAATGGCGCGTTTTGCAGGCGCTCATAGTCGAAGGTGAATGGCTCGTAATAATCATCAATGGATGGCAAATTCGGATTAGCAAAAATATTCGCTAAGATGCGCAATTTACCACCTTGTTTTGGCTCTAATTTACCTGCCTCGTTGCGATTCCAGCCGCCCTTCCACTTGGCCTGATTTTCCCATTCTTTAGGATAACCAATACCAGGTTTAGTTTCGACGTTGTTGAACCACGCATACTCAACGCCATCACGACTGGTCCAGACGTTTTTACAGGTCACGGAACAGGTATGGCAACCGATACATTTATCCAGGTTCAACACCATGCCTAATTGTGCGAGAATTTTCATGATTTCTTATTCCTTATTTGATGAGATGCAAAGCATTGCACCCTTCTCGCTTAAATAACCAATGCTTTACAAAACCCCTCAACGCCAAGACGCAGAGGCCCCGAGGAGTGCCGAGAAAATCAGCATCAGAGTTTTTTCCTCTCATCAAGGGTTTTACTCTGCGTCTCAGCGTCTCTGCGTTGAGGGGTTTTCAAGTTCAGCCCGTTACCTCTTCTTCGAGTTTGCCTTCTAACCAATCCACTTTTTTCATCTTGCGCAAGACGATAAATTCATCGCGGTTACTGCCGACTGTGCCGTAGTAATTGAAGCCATACGCTAACTGCGCATAACCACCAATCATGTGGGTAGGTTTCAAAACTGCACGCGTCACCGAGTTATGAATACCGCCGCGCTTACCAGAGAGTTCCGCACCCGGTGTATTGATAATTTTCTCCTGTGCGTGGTACATCAGGCACATGCCTTTTGGCACACGTTGACTGACTACGACACGCGCAGTCAAAGTACCGTTGCTGTTAAACACTTCGACCCAATCGTTATCCACCAAGCCTGCTTCTTTCGCTTCAATCTCAGAGACCCACACGTGTGGACCACCACGGGAGAGTGTCAACATACGCAAGTTGTCAGAATAGGTTGAGTGAATCCCCCACTTCTGATGCGGCGTGATGAAATTGAGGACAATCTCCTTCTCACCGTTCGGATGTTTGTTGAGCATTGGTGCCACTGTCTTGGTATCAATCGCTGGTTTATACACGCACAAACCTTCACCGAAATCGAGCATCCAGCGGTGATCCTGGTAGAACTGTTGACGACCAGTGAGTGTGCGCCATGGGATCAGTTCATGCACATTGGTGTAACCGGCGTTGTAGCTGACTTCTTCTGATTCCAAACCAGACCACGTTGGTGCAGAAATAATCTTGCGTGGCTGCGCCTGTACATCACGGAAGCGTATCTTGTCATGCTCACGACCAACGGCCAGATGCGTATGATCGCGGCCAGTAATCTTGCCTAATGCTTCCCACGCTTTGACCGAGACATGACCATTGGTTTCAGGTGCAAATGTCAAAATCATTTCGCACGCATCGATCGCAGTTTCCAGACGTGGACGACCTTTCGATACGCCCTCTTCTGTCACCACTTTGGTGATGGCACCGATTTC
Source organism: uncultured Undibacterium sp. (assembly GCA_963512475.1). Taxonomy (GTDB): domain Bacteria; phylum Pseudomonadota; class Gammaproteobacteria; order Burkholderiales; family Burkholderiaceae_D; genus Undibacterium. Next base: position 13,369 of record CAUPNA010000096.1, on the reverse strand, counting down.
ATGCACTTCGTGTTCGGTGTTCCAGTTGATACCTTTACCGCCGTTGCCAAGCTTGTCTAACAAAGGTCCGATTGATGTGAACTTTTTGTAGATCTCAGTGTAGTTACGTTCTACGACGACAAAATTTGGTGCAGTCTTACCTGGGATCAAATCGCACTCGCCTTTTTTCCAATCTTTAGGCTCAAATGCCTGACCGAGTTCGCCCGGTGTATCGTGCATCAAAGGTTGCAAGACGATGTCTTTGCGTGTACCCAAATACTCGCCACCGATTTCGGTAAATTTCTTCGCGATGCCTTTGTAGATTTCCCAATCAGTTTTGCTTTCCCACAAAGGCTGCACAGCTTCACTCAATGGATGAATGAAAGGATGCATGTCAGATGTATTGAGATCGTCTTTTTCATACCAAGTCGCTGTTGGCAACACGATGTCGCCGTACAAACAAGTCGTACTCATGCGGAAGTCGAGCACAGTCAACAAATCCAATTTACCTTCAGCAGCTTCTTCACGGAATTTCACTTCCGATGGTTTCACCGCTTCATTAGGATCATCAAACAAGGCGTTCTGTGTGCCGAGCAAATACTTCAAGAAGTACTCATGACCTTTACCTGAACTACCGAGAATATTCGAACGCCATACAAACATATTGCGTGGGAAATTCTTAGGATTGTCTGGATCATCGCAACTCATATTGACTGCGCCAGATTTCAAACTTTTCTTCAGATATTCTGCGGGTTCTAAACCTGCTGCCGCCGCTGCATCACAGACGTCGAGCGGATTGGTTTCTAATTGCGGTGCCGATGGCAACCAACCCATGCGTTCCGATTTCGCATTCATATCGATCATGCTCATATGACTGACTTTGGATTTATCCGCAGTCGGCGCGAGGATTTCATCGATATGCAATTTCTCATGACGCCACTGGCTAGTGTGCGCATAGAAAAAACTGGTGCCGTTCATTTGACGTGGTGGACGTGTCCAATCAGACGCAAACGCCAGCGGAGCCCAACCGAATTGTGGACGGAGCTTTTCTTGACCCACATAGTGTGCCCAACCACCGCCTGATTGACCGACGCAACCACACATCATCAACATATTGATAATGCCGCGATAAATCATATCGTTGTGGTACCAGTGGTTCAAAGCTGCACCGACGATGACCATGCTCTTACCATGGGTGTCGTGTGCATTTTGTGCAAACTCACGAGCGACCTGAATCACCAAGTCACGCTTCACACTCGTATGCTTTTCTTGCCATGCTGGTGTGTAAGGTACATCGTCATCATAGGAATGTGCGACAGCACCGCCCAAGCCTTGATCCACACCGTAGTTCGCCATCGAGAGGTCATACACGGTCGCAACCAAAATCTCAGAGCCATCTGCCAATTGCACTTTTCGTGCTGGCACATTACGCATCACCATATCGTTAGCATCTGCACCACCAAAATAGTTAAAGCCCACGCTCACTACTTGATCATGCTTCACTACCAAACTTAATTGCGGATCGATCTCGCGACCTGAGCCACCGTCTTTGGGTTCCAGATTCCAACGACCGACTTTTTCGCCGTCATTGACTTTGCCTTCGCCCCAACGATATCCGATAGAGCCATTCGGTGCGACGATCTCGTCTGTTGTCGCATCAATCGCCAGTGTCTTCCAATCGCCATTGTTCGCCTCATCCAAACCGCCTGGCAATTGCGATGCGCGCAGCATTTGATCTGGCACGAAGCAGCCATTGCGCTCAACCAAACGCACCAACATTGGCATGTCGGTATATTGTTTGACATAGCTGCGGAAATAATCAGATTTACCTTCAAGATGGAATTCTTTCAGAATCACATGGCCCATCGCCATCGCCAACGCCGCATCGGTACCTTGCTTAGGTGCCATCCAGATATCGCCAAACTTCACCATCTCACCGAAGTCGGAAGACACAGCCACCGTCTTCGTGCCTTTGTAGCGTACCTCGGTGTAGAAGTGGGCATCTGGTGTACGTGTTTGCGGTACGTTAGAGCCCCACACCATTAAGTAAGTGGAGTTATACCAATCCGCAGATTCTGGCACGTCGGTTTGTTCGCCCCAGATTTGCGGACTTGCTGGAGGCAAATCACAGTACCAATCGTAGAATGACAAGCAAGCGCCACCGATCAAAGACAAGTAGCGCGCACCAGCCGCATAAGACACCATCGACATCGCTGGAATCGGTGAAAAACCAATCACCCGGTCTGGGCCAAATTTTTTCACAGTAAAGGCGTTTGCAGCTGCGATGATCTCTTGCGCTGTATCCCAATCCGCACGTACAAAGCCACCCAGGCCACGCACTGATTTATAGCGCTTAGCTTTCACGGGATCTTGGCTGATAGATTCCCAAGCTTGAATTGGTCCCATCGTCTTACGCGCCTCTTGCCACATCTCCATCAAACGACCACGAATCATCGGGTATTTAACGCGCTGCGCAGAGTACACATACCAGCTATACGAAGCACCACGTGGACAACCTCGCGGCTCATGATTCGGCAAATCCGGACGAGTACGAGGATAATCCGTTTGTTGGGTTTCCCAAGTAATCAAACCGCTCTTGACATACACTTTCCACGAACAAGAACCAGTGCAGTTCACACCATGCGTAGAACGCACGATCTTGTCATGCTGCCAGCGGCTACGATACGCATTCTCCCACTGTCTATCCTCATCCACCACCGCACCATGTCCGTCAGAATAGGTGGATTTCACCTTAGACATGAACTTCAATCTATCCAGAAAATGACTCATCTCAAGCTCCTTGTTGTTAGCTTCCATTTCTAAATCATTCGTGTCTAGGCGCCGAGGCGAAGACAGTGGTGAGCAGGGGATTAAAGGAGCATGCTCCTTTCCTGCGCAACGATCTATGCTTGCAAGCATAGATTCCTTCGGCGTAAGCTCCAGCACGACGAGCCGAAAGCAACAACGACACGGATGATTTAGAGGTGGAATGAACCTGATGTTCACACCACTTTGACATGATCAAAGTTTAGAGAGTTGAGTCCATTACGCCCATTCTTCAGAGCGGTGTCTGGCGGCAAGCATTGGCACTAGGGTGAGATAGTTCTTTGGAACTAGCTTGAAGTGAAATTTTGATTTGACGTGTCATTTCAGGCTCGGAGAACAGGTACATGGCAAAAAGATAAAATGAAAGAGAAAACAATCTCATATAAAAAGAACAAAAAATATGCATTTAAGCAATTTTAACAATGATTTTTGCCGCAATCCCATAAATTAAGCATTGTTTCAACGAAATCTTGCTTGAACCAAACATACTTTTCAGTAATACTCAAGCTGAGGTTTGCTAACAATTGACATCGATCATTGTTATAGAAACTAAATGAACGGAGTGCATGCTATGAAGTTCACCCTTACGATTAACTCTAGCGTCATTTCCAACCGCGGATTGTTCTTCATTTTTGCGTTCGCTTTTTTGCTTCAACTCCTTCCGATTACCTTCTCTTCCACGGTTCATTATTTCGCCCAGATCGTTCATCCGACCTTACATGCGGGTGTGGAAATGTCTGGTGCCATTATCGCCTTACTGATTGCGGCGATCCTATTTAGACGCCACAAAGAACACCCCGAAAATGGCTTTGAATATATCGTCGCCTGTTCGCTGGCTTGCATGGGTTTGCTAGATGGATTGCATTCGCTCACTGCTGCCGGAAATGCCTTTGTATGGTTACATAGTTGCGCCACCTTATTTGGCGGGATCATACTGTTATTACTCTTTCTGCCCAATTCCATCATCATTATTTTGGGCAATCGACATGCCGAAAAATGGAGTATGGCCTTATGCTTCGCATTCGGCCTCGCGTCACTTTTTCAAGCCGAGCATTTACCTTTAATGACACAAGCTGGTGTGTTTAGTTTGCTTGCACGAACCATCAATCTATCCGGTGGCGTATTGATGGCTTTGGGTGCCCTGAAGTTACTACTCACTTTTCGAAAGCAGGGACAAACTACCGCCTTACTATTTGCCTTACAGTTCCTTCTATTTGCCACGGCGGCGTTCCTTTTTGAAGTTTCTCAATTATGGGACATCACCTGGTGGACATCGCATGTGATGCGGCTTAGCGCCTATTGCTTAGCGCTATGGCTCTTACTCGGCACAGTGCTAACATCGCAAAAGCGCAATCAAGAAGAACAAAACAAACGTAATCTACTTCTGCAACGAGATAACAATGCCATCCTTGCCTCACTCAATATGCATGCGATCATTTCGGTTGCTGATCGTGCCGGTCGCATTATCGAGGTCAACGATGCCTTTTGTCGCATCAGTGGTTTTTCTCGTAAAGAGTTAATCGGCGCCAATCATCGCATCGTCAATTCTGGCGTGCAGACCAAGGAATTTTGGATAGACATGTGGGCGACCATCGCCGCTGGCACACCATGGCGCGGTGAAGTTTGCAATCGCGCCAAAGATGCCAGTCTGTATTGGGTGGATACCTTTATTACCCCATTCGTTGATAGTTATGGTCGGGTCGAAAAATACATATCCATCCGCACCGAAGTCACCGACAGACTGAAATCACAACAGCAATTACAAATTGCATTGCGTGACTCCAATGCCCTGCTCGCCACGCTGAATATGCATGCGATTGTCTCAGTTGCAGATAGAGCCGGACGCATCACGGAGGTTAATGATGCCTTCTGTCGAATTAGTGGTTATAGCCGGGAAGAGCTAATCGGTCAAAACCATCGCATCGTTAATTCTGGTGTGCAGGACAAAGAATTTTGGGTGCAAATGTGGAAGACCATCGCCAACAATACACCGTGGCGCGGTGAAGTTTGTAATCGCGCCAAAGACGGCAGTCTGTATTGGGTAGATACTTTTATCGCGCCATTCAAAGGCGATGGCGCTTCTATCGATCGTTACATTTCAATCCGTACCGACATCACTGCTAGCAAGCTCTCTGCCAGCAGATTAGAGGCGTCGTTACGTGACAATGCGGCGCTAGTGGCAACGCTCAATATGCATGCGATTATTTCGGTTGCTGACAGAGCTGGCAGGATTATCGAGGTGAACGACGCTTTCTGCCACATCAGCGGGTACTCTCGCGAGGAACTATTAGGACAAAATCATCGCATCGTCAATTCTGGTAGGCAGAGCGGCGAATTTTGGACAAAGATGTGGCAAGATATTTCCCATGGCATTCCTTGGCGCGACCAAGTCTGCAATCGCAATAAGCATGGCGAGGAATACTGGGTTGATACTTTTATTGCCCCTTACATTGGTGCCAGCGGACGTGCTGAAAAATATGTATCAATTCGCACCGACATTACCGCCACAAAACTAGTGGAAACCCGCCTAGTGCAGGCATCTGCCGATGCACGCGAAGCGTCTCGCATTAAGAGTCAGTTCTTGGCGAATATGAGCCATGAATTACGCACGCCGATGAATGCGGTCTTGGGCATGCTGACCTTGCTCAAAAAAACTAATCTGAACAATCAACAAAAGGACTACGCAGTCAAGTGCGATGGCGCTGCTCGTTCCTTACTCATATTGCTCAATGAGATTTTAGATTTTTCTAAGATTGAAGCCGGAAAGATGAGCCTAGATCCGCAGAGGTTTGAACTAAGTTCTATGCTACGAGATCTAGCAACGATCTTATCTGCCAACGCCAGCGACAAACCTATTGAAGTCCTATTCGACATCGATAAACAAGTTCCCGCCTACCTAGTAGGCGACGTCACACGCCTACAGCAAGTGTTAATCAACTTAAGCGGCAATGCGATTAAGTTCACCCAACAAGGCGAAGTCATCATCGCCATTAAGTGCCTGCAAAAAACCGCCACGCAAGTCGATCTCACCTTCAGCGTGAAAGACACAGGCATAGGCATAGCGCCAGAAAATCAAGAAAAAATTTTTAGTGGATTTACTCAGGCAGAAGCTTCAACCACCAGACAATACGGCGGTACCGGCCTTGGTTTGGCGATCAGCAAAAATTTGATCGAACTCATGGGCGGCGAGCTCTCGTTGGAGAGCCAGCCAGGAAAAGGTAGTTTGTTTTACTTTACCGTCAATCTGCCATGGGAAAATGAAACCAGCGATGACATCAACAAGCTCACGACTACGCGATCATCGCTTTGTAAAGACTGGCGTGTCTTAATTGTTGACGACAATCCCTGTGCACGAGAAATTTTAGGCAACATGAGTGAATCTTTGGGATGGCATGCCGACATCGTTGACAGCGGCGAGCAGGCGCTTTCCCTATTGCAAAGAAAGGAACTAGAGCAAATTCGCTATCAGGCGATCTTCATCGATTGGCAAATGCCAGGCTTAGATGGATGGGAAACCTGTTTGCGCATACGCGCCAACAATCTTCAGCATGAAGCACCCATTCTCGTCATGATTACTGCACACAATCTTGAGATGCTGTCTCAACGAAGTGAGACAGAACAAGCATTATTAGATGGCTATCTCACCAAGCCGGTAACGGCGTCTATGTTATTTGATGCGGTGATGAATACCAGATCGCCATTAGCCTCGCAAACTCCGAACTTAGCTCAGCAACAAACAAGCCGCTTGCCAGGACTACGAATTTTGGTCGTTGAAGACAACCTCAACAATCAACAAATCGCACGCGAACTTCTAGAAGGCGAAGGTGCCCTTATTGAGATCGCTAATAATGGATTAGAAGCGGTCGAGAAAATCACTAAAGGAACAAAACCCTTTGACGTGGTGCTAATGGATTTGCAAATGCCAGTGATGGATGGTTTGATGGCGACTAGGCAGTTGCGCCAATTCCCTGAATATCAAAGCTTACCGATTATCGCTATGACCGCCAATGCTATGGAAAAAGACAGAGATATTTGCCTTGCGGCGGGCATGAATGAACACGTCGGCAAACCCTTCGATCTGAATAATTTAGTACGAGTCATACGCAAGGTATCAGGACACCGTGAACCATCGAGCGTTTTACCACTTCAGACTCCCAATAATATCGATACAAGTATCATGGAAGCCGCCGACTACGCTGATACCGATATTCGTGGCGCATTGCAGAGAATTAATGGCAAGCAAGCGCTTTACACGAAAATGTTACGCACTTTTCTGAATGATCTAGGACAAATCACCAATGACATAATTCAGCAAACAGAGAACCATGAATTTCTTGAAGCATCACGCAACTTACATACGCTAAAAGGTCTCGCGGCAACCCTGGGCGTCAAGAAAATTTATGAATTATCGATACAAAGTGAAAAACAAATCCTTGATCATCCCGAAGACACAGAAACCCTTCCCATGGTCTGCCAACTACAAACCATCGCCAACGATGCGGACAAAAAGTTACGCATTCTGCTAGCTGCCTTAGACGCCAGAGAACAGCTACGAAACGAAAGCATAAACGCCAACGCAACTACAATAAGCCGTCAAGTCGTTTCAAACGAAGAAATCCAGCAACTTGTCAGCAAACTACAAGACGAATTACGCAATGCGGATTTAAACGCCTTGCACACCCTAAATTCGCTTAGAAGCGCACTCAAACCAGATCAATGTGAAGCATTACTTGGATTGAGCGAAGCAGTTGAATCATTAGATTTCGAACGGGCACTACCTCTTTGTTCTGACTTATTGGAAGCGAAAATTTCATGACAAATTCGACAGACCCAAACCAACTGAGCGTAAAAACCGCCCTAGCTGCACCTACGATCAAGCCCAAACTATTGCTGGTCGACGATCAGGTTATCAATATTCAAGTTCTGCATGAAGTACTGGGGGAAGACTATCAACTGTTTCAGGCAACCAGCGGTGAGCAAGCGATTAAGGTGTGTCTTAGCAAAAAACCAGATTTAGTGTTATTAGACATGATTATGCCTGGTATGGATGGAAACGAAGTATGCCGACGATTACACGACAATCCAGAAACGCAATCAATTCCCGTCATTTTTGTCACCGCTAATAATGACGAAGAGTCAGAGACACAAGCGCTGAACTTGGGCGCGGTTGATTTCATCTCCAAACCGATTAAACCGAATATCGTGAGAGCAAGGGTCAAAACTCACCTAACACTACTAGCGCAAAAACGTGCCTTACAAAATAGCGATCAATATACACACGCGATTTTGGATAATGCCATTGATGTCATTCTGACTTGCGACATTATGGGAAACATCGCGTCTGCTAATCGAGCGATAGAAAATAGTTTTGGCTACCCCTTTTATGAACTCAAAAAGCACACCATTCACGACATCATCACCATTCCATACCACGACCAAATCAATCAAATCTTATCCGGCGCTTCTATTCTCGCTCCTAGTGAACACCGCGTTGAGAAAAGAGAGATGGAAGCAATACACTTTGATGGTCATCACGTTCCCATCGAAATCGCGATTTCCATGAGTCGTCATGACGGGCAAGCAATGATCGTCGTGATGATACGAGACATATCGGAGCGACGCCGTGTCGAAAAAATGAAAACGGATTTTATCTCGACGGTCAGCCATGAGTTACGTACGCCAATTACGTCCATCAGTGGCGCTTTAGGACTATTGGTCGGTGGCGCCATGGGTACAATTCCTGACAAGGTTCGACCTATGATCGATGTCGCGCATAAAAATAGCCTAAGACTATCGTACCTAATCAACGATATCTTAGACATGGAAAAAATGCTCGCAGGGAAAATGGAGTTCAATTTACAAAAACAAGCTCTGGCACCGATGGTCGAAAGCGCTGTCGAAGCCACCCTGCCCTATGCACAGAATTACCATGTCAATCTCAACATAAACAATGAGCAAGATGACATGTTGGTCAACGTCGACCATAATCGACTTCATCAAGTATTAGTGAATTTACTCTCGAATGCGGCAAAGTTCTCGCATCCCAACGGGTGCGTTGAGGTCACGATTTCACGCAGCAATGGCACTGCGCGGGTTGCCGTCACCGATCATGGTTGCGGCATTCCCCTCGAATTCCAAAATAAGATTTTTCAGAAATTCTCACAAGTCGACAGTTCTGACACACGAACCAAAGGCGGCACCGGCCTTGGGCTCGCTATCGCGCGTGAAATGATGATTCGCATGAACGGTGAAATCGGCTTTTCTTCAGCCCGTGACGAAGGTTCGTGCTTTTACATTGAACTTCCAATAAATGCCTAAGTCTAGGACAAGCTCAGTTTTCGCTGCCGCCAGCGAAAAGAAAGCCACAAATCAAATTCTAATTCACCATACTTTTTAAATTATCAATAAAACCATTAAAATTTACCATTCACCAAAGCAAAAAGACACCAACAATACAGCACATTATTGTCGATTAAATTGACTTAATCCTATGCGAACATTTGCTTGGTCATAGCCCAGGAAGTTGGCGTATAATTTCAAAGCTAACAACTTAAACGGATATTGTTATGTTAAGCAATGAAAAAAAGCGCGAAATTTTTCTAAAATCACGGACGGCAAATTATCAAGCGAGCCTGCGTCTTGAGGGTTTAAATCCGCGCCCCTCTGTATCAGACAAAACCGCAACAGTGCGGACAGCTACACCACCTAAAATCAAACATGTCCGATAAATACGGTACAGGGTAAGACAGGCAATACTGTTATCCCGATTCAGGGGTACTCATCAACCAACTCGGCATCACCAATGAAGCAGATCTGGAAGCATCAGAGGTCGATCTGACGCAAGCGCGTATAGAACAATTCGAACCAAGCTTTAACGATATTTCGTTTTCTGCACTATGCGAAATTCATCGTTTCTTATTTCAAGATATCTACCATTGGGCTGGCCAAATTCGATCAGTCGACATCAGCAAGGGTGATACACGTTTTGCCAATATGGCCAGGATTGAACCTGAAGCGAACAAGCTGTTTCTACATTTAAAACAAGAAAACTATCTTCACAATTTGCCCCGCACACAATTCATTGCACGTTTAGCCCACTACTACTGCGAGCTGAATATTATTCATCCGTTTAGGGATGGAAACGGGCGAACACAACGTCTGATGTTTGAGATCATATGCATTAACGCGGGCTATGAAGTCGATTGGAATTCTATTGAACGCTCTGAATGGATTACTGCCAACATTGCTGCTTATCATGGGCAACTCGGAACACTCGCTCAATTATTCAATCGCGCAATAACTGAGATTGAGTAATTTTCATCACGCTATTTTCAAGATGAGCACAGACTTAGACCACAAATAATGTCGCTGCGTCTCTTTCATGTTGTACCTCACTTCATTACCAATTGCTTGCCGACATTGGGCTTTGGTATTCACTCTACTTCAAGCAACCAAACGATCAACCAATTCAGCATTCACTTCAGCAATCCGCCGAAAGTCCGAACTAATACGTTCATCAGTTTCAACACGACGCCAAAACACGCTGGCAGCCTATGCTGCAAGCAACCAATTCGCGCGCTCTTTTGGCAAAGGCAACGCGGGATTCAATTGGCGCTCGACTAGCTCCACCCCACGCTGCGGTGCATACATCATCGGTAGCATGTCATAAGATGGCGCCAAACGCATATTGGGTAAGAAAGCGGGATTGCCGTCGTGCATATCTGTGTTGCCTATCATGCGACCAAAATGCGCCAACAATTTTATTTGCTGCGCGGTTTCTTCCGAAATGTATTTCGCATAAAACAGCGCTTCTGCACCATCTGACCAATTGCCAGTTCCGCCAAATCCAGTGGCTTTGGGCTTTTACGCCACTGGATTCCCGCATTCGCGGGAATGACGATACCTAGTCCAAGATTTAACTGAACAGATTCTTTCTGATTAAGATAGACCGCTAATCACCCCGTTATCATCAATATCAATATGTAAAGCAGCAGGCACTGCAGGCAATCCAGGCAGTCGCATAATTGCCCCGGTGATTGGCACCAAGAATCCCGCCCCAGCCGCAATCTCAAATTCACGCACAGTGAGTTCGAAGCCAGATGGTCTGCCAATCAAAGCCTCATTATCAGAGAAAGACTTTTGCGTCTTGGCGATGCAAATAGGTAGATGACCCAAGCCCAAGCCTTCGATATGTTTGATATCTGCCAGCGCCTTTGCTTGGAATACGACCGAGCCAGCACCATAGATTTTCTTGGCGACGGTTTCGACCTTGGTTTTGATATCGCTATTCCAATCGTAGATGGGTGTGTAGCGACCATGGAAATTCTCCACAGTGTCGACTACAGCACGTGCCAATTGGGTGGTGCCTTCACCGCCCAACGCCCAGCCCTCAGACAACGCGACTTTTGCGCCTTGTGCTTCGCAGGCTTGTCGCAAGAAAGCGAGTTCCTCATCGCTATCACTATTAAAGCGGTTGATCGATACGACCGCTGGCAAACCAAATTGCGCGATGTTTTCTAAATGCTTTTGCAGATTCGCGAAACCAGCTTTTAAAGCATCGACATTAGGTGTAGTCAAGGATTTGAGATCTTGTCCGCCGTGATATTTCAGCGCGCGTACCGTCGCTACAATGACGACTGCGGATGGACTCAAACCGGAATAGCCGCATTTAATATCCAAGAATTTCTCTGCGCCTAGATCCGCACCGAAGCCTGCTTCTGTGACCACGTAATCGGATAAAGACAAACCAAGTTTGGTCGCTAATACTGAGTTAGTTCCTTGAGCAATGTTTGCGAACGGACCACCGTGAATGATGGCAGGATTACCTTCTAAAGTTTGAACCAGATTCGGTTTGATCGCGTCTTTTAATAATGCCGCCATCGCGCCTTGTGCTTTGAGATCGCGGCAATAAATCGGCTTGTTGTCGTAAGTATCGCCAATGTAGATATTGCCTAGCTTCGTCTTCAAATCTTGAAAGGATTCCGCCAGACACAAAATCGCCATGATTTCAGAAGCCGCCGTGATATTGAAACCCGCTTCACGTGGGTTGCCACCAGGGCGACCACCGAGCCCAGTGATGATGCTGCGCAGCGAGCGATCATTCATATCCATCACGCGCTTCCATTTGACCGTGCGAGGATCGATGCCCAGGCTTTCTTTTTGGAAGTAGATATTATTGTCGATCAAGGCTGCCAATAAATTATTCGCCTTTTCGATGGCTGAAAAGTCGCCTGTGAAATGCAGATTGATATCTTCCATAGGCACGACTTGCGAATAGCCACCGCCTGCCGCGCCGCCTTTAATGCCGAAGACGGGGCCAAGTGATGGCTCACGCAACACCACGGTAGTCTTTTTGCCTATGCGATTGAGTCCTTCGGTGAGGCCGATGGAGGTGGTGGTTTTGCCTTCGCCGGGTGGGGTTGGCGTGATCGCGGTGACCAGGATCAGCTTGCTCTTTTTGATTTTTTCCGGGTCGATCAGATGCAGGGGTAACTTGGCTTTGTATTTGCCGTAATGTTCTAAGTCATCGATGTCCACACCCAATACTTTGGCGATCTCGTTGATGTGTTTAAGTTTTGCACTTTGTGCGATTTCCAGATCGCTTTTGACTTCTTGGTTTGCCATATTTATTTCTCTCATGGATAAATGAAGAAAAATTCTCGCAATTCCTAGTATTTACCAGAAACCTTAAGGCTTTTCTTTAATAATCGGTATCTTTTGGATGTGAACAATATACAGAAAATATACAGAAAACTCGAATCATCCATTAAAAATTTCTGTTCATACTTATGTATAGATCGATAAAATCAGCGTAAAGTTGACAAGAAAAACTATAATAAAAACATACAACTGAAGCTGGGAGACACTATGCGCTATTTAATTTTACTGATTGCCATTACTTTATTAAGCGCATGTAGTACGCAAAAAGCTGCCATTGCAGCGAAAGATATTCCTTGGAACGATCAGTTTTTCAAAGATGAAAAAGCGGTGCAGATTGTAAGTAGAGATGAGATATTTGAACTCGATAAGGAGTTCAAGCAAACACTTCTAAAGCCACAAATACAAAACCTCTCGGCCTATGAGCGTATCAAATATTTCTTAGATTTAGTTTATACAAAAGAGACGTCCCCTTTTGTATATAACGTCAACGAAACAACCACTGCGGGCAAAACATGGGCGGACAAACGCGGCAATTGCATCTCATTGACCATCCTAGCCTATGCGATTGGACGGACATTAAACTTACCCATTGTGATGCAAGACGTGGATATTCCTGTTCAATTCGATCGGCGTGGCAATCTTGAATATCTTAATGCGCATGTGAATGCGGTCATCTTGCACAAAGATTTTTGGTTTGACCGCGAGAGCGATAATCGCGGGTACTTAATCATTGATTTTGAGCCCCAAACCATGGTTCTGAATAAGGGCCGTGTATTAAGCGAAAACCAAATCGTATCGCGTTTTTATAACAATCTTGGCGCGGAATATTTGGCAAAGAAAGATCAAAACAAAGCCTACGCTTACTACCAGGCTGCCATCATGGCTTCGCCTGACAATGCGCCCG
>CAUPNA010000095.1:0-17408 GCA_963512475.1 uncultured Undibacterium sp. | reverse complement strand
TGGCATTAGGTGGTGAATATGGCGGTGCGGCAACCTATGTTGCTGAGCACTCACCCGCCAATAAGCGTGGTTTCTTCACCTCATGGATTCAAACTACCGCTACTCTAGGATTATTTTTATCTTTGTTGGTTATTTTGGGTGCAAGAACAGCCGTCGGTGAAGAGCAATTTGCCGATTGGGGCTGGCGTATTCCGTTCTGGGTCTCGGCTTTATTGCTGATTATTTCAGTTTGGATTCGTATGTCTATGAATGAATCACCCGCCTTTGCCAAGATGAAGTCTGAGGGTAAAGTCTCCAAAGCACCGTTGACCGAGTCTTTCGGCAAATGGGGTAATCTGAAAATTGTTATCTTGGCGCTAGTCGGCTTAACGGCTGGTCAAGCAGTGGTTTGGTACACGGGTCAGTTCTACGCCTTGTTCTTCCTAACCAATACGTTAAAAGTCGACAATGCAACAGCCAATTTGATGATCGCCGCATCTCTCATCATTGGTACGCCTTTCTTTGTAGTCTTCGGCTCCTTATCTGACAAGATTGGCCGTAAGCCTATTATTATGGCGGGCTGTTTGATTGCTGCATTGACTTACTTTCCACTGTTCAAGGCATTAACAGAAGCGGCCAACCCAGCTCTCGCTGCAGCACAAGCAGCAAACAAAATTGTCGTGACAGCCGATCCTGCCGAATGCTCATTCCAATTCAATCCTACTGGCACGACCAAGTTCACCAGTTCCTGCGATATTGCGAAACAAGTATTGGCGGCAAACTCTGCCAGCTACGAAACGCTCGTAGGTGCTGGCCCGGCAAAAATTGCGATTGGCTCAACTGTGATTGAATCGTATTCTTCTGATGGTTTGCCTGCGGCCGATGCGAAAGCAAAAGACACCGCGTTCAAAAAATCAGTCGTTGATTCTTTACGTGCCGCTGGCTATCCGGCAAAAGCGGATCCTGCAAGCCTAAATAAGCCTATGGTCGTCTTGATTCTGTCTATCTTGGTAATTTATGTAACGATGGTCTACGGACCTATTGCAGCGATGTTGGTGGAAATGTTCCCGACCCGTATTCGCTACACGTCCATGTCGCTCCCATACCATATCGGTAACGGTTGGTTCGGTGGCTTACTACCAGCAACAGGTGTTGCGATCGTCGCACAAACCGGCAATATGTATAACGGATTGTGGTATCCGATCATCGTGGCTTCGGCGACTTTCGTCATTGGTATGTTGTTTATAAAAGAAACCAAAGACGTCGATATTTACGCCAATGATTAATTCAGCGCGAGCTATCTAGCCCTGAAATAAGAACCGCTCAATCGATACTGATTGAGCGGTTTTTTATTGGGGATTCAGAAATCTACGATAAAACAAAAGTCTCACCAGGTCATCGTACTATTCTGTCTCCATAAATTCCAAGTAGAGTTCTCGCGCCAGAGTAGCAATTGGACCGATAGGAAAGTCACGACCTTCATAACGAGTACAAGGTAGAACTTTACCGAAATTCCCAGTATTAAAAATCTCTTGCGCGTCTAGCAGTTCATCAGGGTGAACACTACGTTCTTCAACCTTTATATTTTGAGTCGCTAATAGAGCAATCACACGAGCGCGTGTAATGCCTGACAAAAAACAACCATTCGCCACTGGCGTAATCACTTGCCCCGCTTGGCTCACAAAAAATAGATTCGCAGTGGCGAATTCGGCAACATGTCCATGGATATCGCAAACGATGGCATTGTCATATCCACGCTCTTTCGCATCACGCAGTGCGCGTGTGGTATTTGGATAGAGGCAAGATGCTTTTGCGTCTGTCGGAGCCATTAAAGGATTAGGTCTTTGCAAAGTCGACAAGCATGCTGAAAAGCCTGCAAAAGCGGGAAGAGGCGCATCGAACAAAGTTAAGGCGAATCCAGAGCGAGTCGGAATCAGCAATCCATCGGTACCAAATATCAACGGCCGGATATACAACTCAGCGTCAGCGGGGAATTTTGCAATACCATCGCGACATAGTTGCTCCATCTGTTCGACCGAATAAGGGCAACTTAGACCAAGTAACTCTGCCGAACGAATCGCACGCGCAAGATGCAAGCGCAAATCGGGCAAATGACCTTTGATTGATCTTGCCCCATCGAAAATCGAAGAACCAAGCCATACCGCATGATCCATCGCACCGAGAATCGGCGCATTACCTTCATGCCAAGCATCATTCATAAACGTTAAGTGCATATAAATTCTTTCAAAAGAAATCTCTATTAATCTGTAGCGAAGCGTTCATCCAAAAACAAAACCCGCCACAGAAAACCTGGCGGGCTTACAAGGGTAAAACAAGACTCGAAATGACTATTCCAACTTCCACACGAAGTCAACTCTTGCCCATAGTTGATCGGGTTTACCATCTTTAGAACCCGGCTTAAATTTACACAAACTCAGCGCAGACAAAGCCGCCTTATCTAGACTTTTAGAGCCGCTAGATTTTTCGACTTTAGACTCAACTACTTTACCATCAGGGGCAATCAAAAAGCCCATTGTTACCGTTCCAGTTTCCTCATTCATCAATGCGGCTTTTGGATACTTTGGCTGATCACATGACTTAGCGTCCATCACCGGTGAAACATCGGCGGCAAAAGTAAAACCAGAAACTGTTAGTAACAAACATGACGTGATTGCGGATAATTTAACGTTCATAAGCAAACTCTTTTAATTAATTAGTAAAAAACCGAATCGAAAAAAACTCAAAACTTCCAAACAAAATCTACTTTGACCCACATTTGCTCTACTTTGCCATCTTTCGCGCCAGGCTTAAATTTGCATAGTGTAAAGGCAGCAATTGCAGCCTTGTCCAGGCTCTTTGAACCGCTTGAGACATCGACCTTGGAGTCAATCACTTTGCCTTCCGTAGATACCAAAAAAGCCATTGTAACAGTTCCTGTCTCTTCATTAATTAAAGAAGCCTTAGGATATTTCGGCGTTTCACAAGACTTATTATCTAGAACGGGGTTGACCACCGCTGCGTTGGCAAACCCATTAAAAAAAATACTAAACGATACAAAACACAAAATGAACACTGATCGCATAATGACTACCTCACAGTTAATATCTAAGGTCTAAGTCTAATATCTAAGTCTAATATTTAAGGTCTAATATCCAATTAGCAGGAAGCGATTAAAACTCTTCCCAATCATCCTCGCTAGGTTTGGACGGTGCAGCTTTCTTCTGCGCTGGTTTGGCTGCAGGTAAAGACTTTACAGTTGTTTTTGGTTTTGCTTTGGTCACGCTAGGTTCAACACGGCGCGGCGCAGATGGCGTTGGGCGATTTGCAAAAGCCGTTTCTGCTGCACTCAATTTGAAAATACTGACCACCTTAGCCAACTCACCCGCCTGGTCTTGCAAACTTTGTGCGGCAGCAGCAGCTTCTTCTACTAAAGCGGCATTTTGTTGCGTCATACCATCCATCTCAATAATCGCCATGTTAACCGCTTCGATTCCAGAGCTTTGCTCCTGACTTGCGGCACTTATTTCAGCAATAATATCTGTGACATGACGGACACTAGAAACAACCTCATCGATCGTCGCCCCGGCCTGTCCAACCAACTTGGTGCCGATTTCAACTTTTTCGACAGAGTCACCGATCAAAGTTTTAATCTCTTTCGCAGCAGCAGCACTGCGTTGCGCCAAGCTACGTACTTCTGACGCAACTACAGCAAAACCACGTCCTTGTTCACCAGCACGTGCCGCTTCAACAGCTGCATTCAAAGCCAAAATATTGGTTTGGAATGCGATGCCGTCGATCACACTGATAATGTCCACAATCTTTTTCGCGGATTCATTAATAGAGCTCATCGTGTTGACTACTTCAGCAACCACCTCACCACCTTGGCGTGCCACATCGGATGCTGACGCTGCCAATTTATTCGCTTCACGCGCATTGTCTGCATTCTGCTTCACCGTCGTCGTCAATTCCTTCATAGACGCCGTGGTTTTTTCAAGCGAACTTGCTTGTTGTTCAGTACGATTGGACAGATCCAAGTTACCGGTAGCGATTTCACGCGATGCAGTTGCAATCGTGTCCGTACCTACACGCACTTGGCCTACGATATTGACTAAGCTATCACGCATCGTTTTCATCTCGGCCACTAAACTTTCGGAGTCGCCGCTCTTAATATCAATAATGCCAGCTAAATCACCAGCAGCGATTTGACTAGCAATATCTGCAGCATAGTCGGGTTCACCACCTAGCTGTTTCAACAGGCTGCGAGTAATTATCACGGCAGCAATCACGCCCAAAACTACAGCTAAGGAACCTAACAGTAATAAAAGATTACGCGCACCTTTAAAAGCCGATTCTGCCGCTTCTGCTACCAAAGCATTCTGTTTATCTTCAGTCGCCACCAGCTCATCCAGCACTTTGAGCCATTCTTCTTGAACTGGACGAACTTTCTTAATTAATGCAATCGTAGCGGTCTCAGGATTGTTCGCGAGGCCAAGCTCTTTTGCCGTATTGGGTAACGAAGCCGCCGCTTTCTCTTTTTCCTTTAATTTAGTAAAGAGAGTGCGCTCTTCGGCCGAAGTACTTTCACTCTTGAAGAGCTCAGTTAGCTTCGCTTCTTTTTCACCATAGTTCTTTGACTGTTCATCGATCTTCTTAAGATCTTTGGCCATGTCATCTATATCAGTTAGCAGAGTTAAATTGCGCAAAGACACCTGTCGGTCATAGACAATCGCCCGCATATCAATAATCAAGCGACTCTTCACATTGCTCACGTTCACAATGTCTTCAAGTCGATCTTGGATTAACGACATCCTCGAAATACCTAAGGTAGTGACCGCAACCAGCAGCACTAAAACAAGTGCGAAACCAAGCCCGAGGCGCTTACCCACTTTCATTGTAGTTAAGTTCATGTTTATCCAGCCAAGTAATGATTTAAACGATTTAAATTTCTCAAAGTACGAAAACGTTGTTAAAAGTAACGTTTGAAACTTGAGGCTTGTAGCAATGTTTATTGACAGCAATGTGGAGAACTGTTCTTGCTGAAAAACCTGAAAGCCTGCGACACATTTCACGAGTCTAACTGCTCACTTGGAATATACTCCATTTTTGCCCAAAGGTAAGTCTCTACGTGCTAAAAAACCACCGCAATTTGGGTGCTGCATAAGAATATTTGATGAAACAAACATTTCTTTGTGGCAATTTTAAAAACTATTTAAACTATATACAACAAGCTATCGCTTTCTGTTGCACATGCTGGGAAAGCGAATTTCAACTAAACAAATTGCTGGTGTTGCATGCCATATAGTAATTCTTGAACGATACGAGGATCAAAAGTACGCAATATTTTTTTTGCGTTAGGCTCCAACTCGGCGATATTGGCGTTCAAAATTTCCTGTTTAATTTCAGGCAATAAAGCTGCAGGCATGGACAGTTCTCGAAATCCCATCGCGATCAAAAGTCGTGTTAACTTGACGTCCCCAGCCATGCCACCACAAATCGCGACCGGTATATTCGCTTTGTTGGCCGCACTCACCGTGATATCTAATAGCTGCAAAATCGCCGGATGGGTATCGTTATACAAATGTGCAACTTCATGATCTGCACGATCGATTGCTAAAGTATATTGAATCAAATCATTCGTACCGATAGACAGAAAATCGAGCTTTTTGACGAACATCGGCAAACTCAGAGCTGCAGCAGGAATTTCTATCATCGCGCCAACCAAAATTCCATCATCAAATGCGATACCCTCCGCGCGCAGTCCATCTTTGGCCTGTTGAATCATGGCTAATGATTGGTCAATCTCAAAAGCATGCGCAATCATAGGAATCAAAATATGTACACTGCCGAAAGCAGAGGCGCGCAAAATAGCTCTTAACTGTGTCAAGAAAATTTGCGGCTCTTTCAAACAATAGCGAATCGCGCGCAAGCCTAAAGCAGGATTCAGAATATTATGTTCGTTGTGATCTAAAGGTTTATCTGCGCCAACATCCAACGTCCGAATCGTGACTGGCTTGCCCTTCATGGTTTGCACCGCCTGTTTATAGGCGATAAATTGTTCTTCCTCATCAGGCAACTGAGTCGCAACACCGGTTCGGCCCATGAACAAAAATTCTGAACGAAACAAGCCGACGCCACTTGCACCGACTTCCATGGCGGCATGCGCGTCTTCAGGCAATTCAATATTCGCCAGCAGCGTCACCTCAATGCCGTCAAGGCTGACCGCAGGCGTCTTTTTTAATTTATTGAGCTTTTTTCTGGCTTTAAGCAAAGCCGCTTGACGGTCGCGGTATTGTGCGATCACTAATGGCGATGGAGCAACAATCACCACACCCGCGTCACTATCGATAATCAACCAGTCATCTTGTACGATCAAATGTGAAGCATTGCCCAAACCAACAACAGCCGGTATCCCCAAACTACGTGAGACTATGGCGGTATGTGAGTTGGGGCCACCTTCATCGGTCACAAAACCCGTGAAAGCAACATCCCGAAATTGCATCATATCGGCTGGCGAAATATCTTTCGCGACGACAATCATGTTCGCATTGCGCTCATCGACACCCGTGGCGCGCGGCAATTGATGCGCTGTACCTGTCAGGACTTTTAATACGCGTTCGGCAACTTGCTGAATATCCGCTTTGCGCTCGCGTAAATATTCATCTTCAATTTCATCAAACTGTGCTGACAACGCATCGACTTGAGTTACTAAGGCCCATTCAGCATTGTAATGACGGGAACGGATAATATCTAAGGGCGCTTCTGACAACATGGGGTCAGATAAAATCAAAGCGTGCACATCGAGAAACGCACCAAGCTCGGTCGGTGCGTCCGACGGCAAGTCAGACCAAATAGTTTGCAATTCTAGCTGCACCTGGGCGATGGCTTTTTGCAGGCGAACGACTTCGGCTTCAACCTGCTCTTGTGCTACCAAATAATGCTTTACATCCATTGCAGCGGGGCGCAACAGATGGGCGCGGCCTATTGTGATGCCGCGAGAAACAGGGATGCCTTGTAAAGTAAAAGATGCCACTTAGTCTCCCTCTTGTACTTCTATTTATAGTTATCAGTTACTAAAAAATCACCAGCAATCGACAGGGAGTTTATTCACCTTCACCAAAACGATCGTTAATCAGTGCAGAAATCGCGTCAAAACAGGCTTGTTCATCCTCGCCATTGGTTTCCAATAAGATCTTGCTACCCTTACCTGCCGCCAGCATCATGACGCCCATAATCGATTTGCCATTCACACGACGATTATTCCGAGTGAGCCAAACCTCACTCTTAAACTTGCCCCCCAGTTGCGTCAATTTTGCAGAAGCACGGGCGTGCAAGCCAAGCTTGTTAATAATTTCAATGTCTTGTTGAATCATTTTGCATTCACTTTAGGTCTAAATTAAGGGCTGGTGCTAAAAGAAAGTTTCTTAGCTTTCAGCAATCCGAATTCGATTTTCTACCCGCGTGGCACCATTCTGACCACCTGCCAAAGCCATCTCGACCACCACATCTAAGGCATCCTGGCGGTAAGTAATAGCACGCAATAGCATAGGCAAACTAATTCCAGCGATCACGGCAACTTGATTTGAATCTCCTAAATGCCGACAACAATTGGAAGGCGTTCCGCCGAGAATATCCGTCATAATCAAAACACCAGAGCCATCATCGAGACGGCGCACTGCTTCGAGCGCTAGGCGGTTCACTTCATCAACATTCTGATCTGCCACGACATCAATTGCCTCGAGGCGCTCAGGCTTACTCCGAAAGACGTGCGCAGCCGCCTGCAAAAATGCAGTTCCTAGCGGCGCATGCGTCATTAACAACAAACCTACCATTCCATTATCCTAATCAGGGCGAAAACAAGACCGCGCCAATTTCAGGCATATAGCATAAAGCAACAATCATGCCCTAAACCAACACTAGCTTTTCTAGTGCGTCAATAAACATGCCGGCCACGTTAAACCCAGTCTGTTGAAAGATCTCTTGGAAACATGTTGGACTGGTCACATTCACTTCAGTTAAACAAGTTCCTATCACGTCTAATCCTACCAGCAACAAGCCACGTTCGGATAGCTGTGGCGCCAGACTTTCAGCGATTTCTCTATCTTTGATGCTTAATTCTTGTGCTACGCCTATACCACCGGCAGCAAGATTGCCACGAACCTCGCCATTTTGAGGAATGCGCGCTAAGGCAAATGGAACCACCGCGCCGCCGATTAGCAAGATGCGCTTGTCGCCGTGCACGATTTCGGGGATATATTTTTGCACCATAATGGTACGTGTTTCGTTATTGGTCAGCGTTTCAATCACCGAGCCGAGGTTCATACCGTCCTCGCGAATCCGGAAAATTCCCGCGCCGCCCATACCATCCAAAGGTTTCAGAATAATATCGCGATGCTTTGCAAAAAAAGACCTTATTCGTTGCTCATCACGTGTGACCAAGGTCGGTGTCGTAAATTGCGGAAATTGGGCAATACTCAATTTCTCATTGTGATCACGAATGGCTGACGGCTTATTAAACACTTTCGCACCACGACGTTCTGCCAAATCTAACAAATAGGTGGCATAAATATATTCCATGTCAAATGGTGGATCTTTGCGCTGTAAAACGGCATCGAACTCATGCAAGCCCAAATCCTGAGGCTCACTTAAGCGATACCAAGCATTGACATCGCCTGTCAAACTGACTTCTTGTACTGCTGCCCGAACTTCACCGCTTTCCAAAACCAAATCAGCGGGGCCGAAAGCAAAAATACGATGGCCTCGTGCAACCGCTTCCACCATCATCGCGTAAGTCGAATCCTTGTAAGTCTTAAACTGCGCTAAAGGGTCTGTAAGAAAAGCAATTTTCATCATTTATCCAAGCAAAATATAATCGTAAAACCAAACCAAAATCAGTATAGAAATGGGCTAGTAAATCTCTGGATTAGGATCGGTTTTTTCTAACTCCAATGAGGCTGCTAGCAAAGCCAATCGCGCCACAACACCATACATGTAAAAGCGGTTCGGCGCAGCGGTGCCCGGTTTGGCACGCATATCAGGCACCGCATGTTGCTGGGCAAATGCGAGTGGCACAAATTCCATGCCTGGTGCATTCAGATTTTCATCGACACCACGATCTTGATGTACACGATAAAATCCACCGACGACATAACGATCTATCATATACACCACGGGTTCGGCTACGCTTTCATCGATTTGCTCAAAGGTATAGACACCTTCTTGAACGATGTAGTCATGCACTTCGCGACCATCTTTCACCACCGTCATTTTGTTACGTTGTTTAGAATTTAAATCACGTACTTCGCGCGAATCACGTACTGTCATGATACCCATGCCACAGGTGCCAGCATCCGCTTTCACAATCACGAACGGCTTATCCTTAATGCCGTATTCTTTGTATTTTTTACGAATCTTGGCGAGAATTGTATCGACTGTGGCCATCAAGGTATCGAGACCAGTACCCGCCTCAAAATCAACCCCGCTGCACTTCGCAAAGAATGGATTGATCAGCCAAGGGTCAATGTCCACCATTTTGGCAAATTTCTTCACTACATCATCGTAACTAGAAAAATGATTCGTTTTACGACGTTTCGCCCAGCCGGCATGCAGAGGCGGCAATAAAGTTTGTTCGTGGATATTCTCTAATATCGCCGGGATATGAGTAGACAAATCATTGTTGAGCAAGATCGTACAAGGATCAAAATTTTTCAAACCAAGACGCCGACCATTTGCCGAACGTTGCAAAGGCTCTAGCAACAAGCTACCGCCATCTGGCAAAGCAATAACAGTCTCTTGCTGGCAGCTCTCGTCCAGATTGCCGAGTTTGACATTCAATCCGGTCTGGCGATAAATCTGCATCTGACGTGCGATATTCTGCCAATAAGAGACGTTACAAGGACGACCTTCAGGAATCAATAGTAAATTGCGCGCATCGGGACAATATTTTTCGATCGCTGCCATCGATGCCTGCACCGCCAACGGTAGCATCTCAGAACCGAGATGATTAAAACCACCCGGGAATAAATTGGTATCCACCGGAGCCAGCTTGAAACCAGAGTTACGCATATCCACAGAACAGTAAAATGGCGGCGTATGCTCTTGCCATTCAAGACGGAACCAGCGTTCAATTGAAGGCGTAGCCTCCAAAATCTTTTTTTCAAAATCAAGCAAGGGACCGCTTAAGGCGGTGGCAAGGTGGGGAACCATAATAACCTTTACATACAAAAAAGAAGACCCAGTATCTGCCAAGAAGATACCACGGTCGATGTACAGCACGAAAGAATCGCAATAAGCAATCTCTATAACTTGGGGCAAGTCTAACATTCTCAAGGCAACAAAGCCTTGAGTCTTATACGTGAATTAATAATCTGATTTGGAAAAATACCGACACAACTACTTACCTTGGCCCAACAACGCGCTCGGTTATATTTTTACGTCGATTTAGCCAACAAATCAAAATGCTCAACCACAGGCGGCGCCGCAAAAAAAGACCCCACAATACTACGCCACTCAGCAAATGCTGGCGATTGACGAAAATCTATCGTGTGGTTTTCTAAAGTTTCCCAAAAAATCATCAGGACATACCGTTCCGGCGACTCGATGCCCTTGTTTACTTTAAAGCCCCGGAATCCCTTGGCATGAGCAATTACTTCATGCAAACCGCGCACGATGGCAGCATCAAAAGCATCTTGCTGGCCTTGATGTATCTGTATATCCGCTAATTCCAAAATCATCTTATTACGTCCTTTCGTTAAATTTACACCATGCCACGTTCACTTAATTCCTTCTTCACGTAAGAATAAAAAACTGGTGCAGCGACTACGCCAGGCAAACCAAACAATGCCTCCATGACTAGGATGGCAACCAGTAATTCCCAAGCTTTTGCGTTGACTTGCGAACCGATAATTCTGGCATTTAAGAAATATTCTAATTTATGGATAATCACCATAAATGCTAAGGAAACAGCCGCCATCTGCAAAGAATACGACAAGCTGACGATAACGATCACCGTATTCGAAATTATATTGCCAACAACAGGGATTAAACCCGCCACAAATGTCACTGCAATCATGCTTTTGACCAATGGTAGATGCACGCCAGAGAGTGGCAGAATAATTGCCAGAAAAATGGCAGTAAACGTCGTATTGATCAAAGAAATTCTGACTTGCGCGAACACGACGCGATGAAACATATCAGCCAACATAGCGACTCTTTGCTGTAAAGCAGCAGCAAAAGGACGGTAGTGATGCACACTGGTTGCATCTTGTAGGGCGACCATGCTGCCGATCACCATACCTAACAATAAATGCACTATCAAATGCCCAGCTTCTTGCCCCAACACTTTTGCCTCGCCCGCATGTTCATGCAAGGCATCCGTCAAAATACGCTTCAATGACTCAACATCTTCAGGCAAATAGGTAGTCACCCAAAGTGGTAATTGATGACGCGACGACTCAATCAGGTCGGCTAATTTCTTAAGCAAAGTATGCAGATTGCCCGCGTCACTACGCAAAAATGCGACCACGCCCCAAATGCCTAAACTGATCGCAAGAATGATCATTACGGACAAAAACACCACCGCAATCATACGCGCCTGTTGATTACTGAACTTGCGCTGTATGGTAGGCACTAATAGCCTCACCAAAGAGTACAGCAGCAGTCCTGAAAACAGAGCGACCAATAACCCTGCTTTCAACACCAAGAACAGTGCCAGCGCGGCACAACAGTAAGAGGCAATTAAAGGCACAGAGGTTCTATTGGCAGTATTCATTTATATCCTAGCTAGGGAAGGATTGACACACCACTATAGATGGGGTCTTACAACAAAATCAATAGGGGCAGACGGTGGATTGGTTTTTGGTTTTTTTACTTATTTTCAAAACAAGCAAAGCGACAAAGTAGCATCATATAGTGCATCCTAGCGACAATCTTCGATTTGTGCCTCCTTATCAGAAAAATAAGCTGTTTCATTTTCATCAGTAAATCGCTTTCCGCTGTAGAAAATGCTCGCTTCACTCAGCTAAAGAGCTATAAAGACGAATGGTTTATAGTATGATCGTGGGTCTTAACGGCATGGCATTTGCCGCCAATTCTTCCTTCTACTCAAAAAACACTCGGCTATGAGCCTATGAGAAAATCATTACAACAATATATATTATTGATATGGATTTCCCTGATTCTAATATTAGGATTCGTCGCGGTTTTAGCGACTAGTTATGTGGTTTCAAAAGAGGCTTTGCAACGGGGTCTGTCAGAAAATACGCTACCGATCACCGGTGACAATGTGTACTCTGAAATTCAAAAAGATATTTTGCGCCCGGTTTTTGTTTCCGCACAAATGGCCCATGACACTTTTGTCAAAGATTGGATCATCAACGGCGAAGAAGATCCTCAGCAGATAACCAAGTATTTAAAAGAAATCAAAACGAAAAATCAGGCTATTTCAAGTTTTCTGGTCAGTGATCTGACCAGAAACTATTACTATGGTGATGGCTTACTCAAAACTGTGAAAGAGAGCGAGCCACGGGATCAGTGGTTTTTTCGAGTTAAAAACTTAAAATCAGAGTATGAAACCAATGTCGACGCTGATTTGGCAAACCGTGACAGCATCACCATTTTTACCAATTATCGTGTGGTTGACTACAGCGGAAAATTCATCGGCGTAGTGGGTATTGGACTGACGCTCGATACGATGAAACGTTTGATCGATAGCTATCAATCTCGTTTTCAAAGAACCATTTATTTTGTCGATAAAAAAGGGAATGTCGTACTTGCGGGAAGTGCTTTCAAACAAAAGAAAGCGAATATCACGCAAATTCCCGGACTTGACCAACTTAGTAAACAAATCTTAAGCAATACAAAAAACGATTCATTGCATTTAGAGTACGCCAATGATAACGAGAGTGTTTTTGTTAACTCCCGTTTTTTACCCGAGTTAGGTTGGCACTTATTGGTTGAGCAAGATTTGGCAGGCGAGTTGCAGCCTTTACACAAATTGCTAATGGTGAATGCATCGATCGGGTTTGGCATCACGCTGGCCGTTATCTTGATCGTACTACTGTCAGTGCGCCGTTATCAGCAGCGTATAGAAAAATCTGCAGCAACCGATTCCTTGACCAAGCTGTTGAATCGTCAAGCATTCGATTTTGTCTTTCAGCAAGCCATACTTGATAGTGAGCGTTCTCGCCAACCCTTGTGTGTGGCATTGATGGATATTGATCACTTTAAGAAAGTCAATGATAAACAAGGTCATTTAATCGGTGACCATGTACTACGTGAAATAGCGGCGATTGCCAAACGTTCTTTACGCGAAAGTGACGTCATTTGTCGCTGGGGCGGTGAAGAATTTTTATTATTGTTAAAGAACTGCACGCTAGAAAAGGCCACTGCAATCGCCGAAAACCTTCGTACAACCATTGCGGCTAATGATTTATCGCGCACGACTGATCTTGCAAAAGCAAAATAATCTTTGACAGTCAGTATGGGTGTCGCCGAATGCAAACCGCACGAAAGCGAAGATAGTGTTTTCGAGCGCGCTGATGTAGCTTTGTATCAAGCCAAAGAAAGTGGTCGTAACAGCGTGTATTTTTCAGAGTAATTGATCAGCGGAATTGAACAAAAAAACAAGCAAACAATTACCAGCAAGCCACGCTATACGAGCATGTTTAGTACGCACAGATTTTCTCAGTGTCTTGTCTTTTGCGCTAATGCCAAAGTCGGCGCAATAAATGCTTGATAGACCGCGCCCCTCTCAGCATTCCAAGCAGTGACGACTTCTTGCTGACGCTCGACAGTCTGCATATCACCACGCTTAATGGGCCCTGTCAAAGCGGACACACTTCCCAGATTAAATACATTCTCTAAGCTTTTGGCGGAAAGCGCCTGCGCCATTTTGTGCGCGGAGTCCAAAGGTATTCCGGCAGCACAATAAGCATCAATCGCGATATCGATCAGGGTGACAAGATAATTACTAGCGAAGACAGAGGCCGCGTGATACAGCATTTTGGCATCTGGTTTGATCGTAATCAGTTGTGCACCAATTTTTACAAATGCAGATTCCAAAACAGCCATGGCTTGAACACTACCTTCGATACTGCAAATAGTTCCGGGAAAATCCTTTACTACTGCAGATGGATCGGCAAAACTTCGCACAGGGTGGATACTGGCGAGCTGAATTTGCAATCGATCTAATGCTGGAACCTGTGCAAACAAATCGAGTGAGGATTTTGACCCGCTACAGTGAAATAGTACTCCGCCCGCTGGAAGTGCATCGTATTCGAGCAATGCCTCTGTTGTGCTAACTAATTGATCGTCAGGTACCGCTACTAAGGTAATGTCGACTGCTTGAACTTGACTAATGCCAGTGACTCCACTACCTGATCCAATAAATTCGAGCGCAGTTAAATTGGTCTCGGCGCTTTGCGTATAGACCTGAGCTATCTCGAAAATGTG
Organism: uncultured Undibacterium sp.; assembly: GCA_963512475.1. Lineage (GTDB taxonomy): Bacteria > Pseudomonadota > Gammaproteobacteria > Burkholderiales > Burkholderiaceae_D > Undibacterium. The sequence goes on along the minus strand of CAUPNA010000095.1, from coordinate 2,981 downwards.
ATTTTCGAAAAACAAGCGAGCTAGGCTTTTTCCTACGCGCCCAGCGCCAATAATATTCAGTTTTTGCATCAGGCTTTCCACTTTTAAATAAGTGTCATTCTACGGGTATTTGAAATGCCTGAATTGGTTTGCTCAGCGGGATTCTTTGATCATACGACCTGAACTCTTTTGCAATGGGCGCGCATTCATAGGGTAAAGCCGAGCAAATATGGCCAGTTGCTCGGGTGAGATGCCGATTGGTTCTTTCATCACTAGCCACAGAACGCCTTCACTACAAGGTGGCGTGGTCAAGGACCCCATATAAGTATAGTAGTCACGTCGTTTTGGAATCAATTCTCCGAGATCGATATTACTTAACGCTTTGATGGCCTCTTTTTTTTCTAAGGGCAAATTATTCCAAATCGCCTGAATGATTTTATTGGCCTCACCGACCTCCATTAGAATGGCCACTACAGCCAACTTTCCTTCGCGGTCTTTATGCACCAAATGAGCGACCATCTCTGCGCCCTTACCATTAATACGCTCTTCTGAAGGACGATGAAAATGCATCTGTTGCATTTCATAAGTCTTGCCCGATACATTTAAATAATTGCCCGAACCTGGTGTCATTTGTATCGTGTGCCCATTATCCAAAACAGAAAACTGGACCGACTTATAGTCAAAATTGATAGGATCAAGCTCAACCCGAATTCCATCGCGGATATCAATCGGGGATTGGCGTTCGCCGAGATCACATTTCGCATTCGCGCTACCAAGTTTACCCCAACTTAATGGCCCAGCGTCTCCCTCATAAGACCAATGGGCTGCATCTGTGTGCACGGCTGATTTCTTGGTCTTCTCAACACTGCTTTGGCTGACTCTTCCGGGAACTGCATAGGGCCGCACATAAGGTCGATTTACAGACTTGGGAACATCGTCTTTCTCTTTGCGAATGGCAGCAAGGCGCTCAGCAATCTTTAACGCTAATTCATCAGCTGCCTGTGCTTCTTTTTGGCGGGTGGCATCGCTGGCTTTTGACTCGCGGCCGGGTTTGATATCTTTTGCTGGCTTTGTTTCCTCTTTCGCCTGCGCAGACGCCTCTTCCTTGGCGGATGAGGGCTTGATCGGTTTCGTAACCGGATCGTTCGCTCGAGCACTTAAGGTGAAGAACAAAAGACTTATAAAGAGGTGACTGGCTCGCATAATAAATTCCCATTAAGTGTTATGTGCTTTACGGCAATTTATCTATAAAACTTGAATAGTTTGCGAGATCTCTCAAGCTCAATCAGGGTACCTTAGCATTTTTTTCTTTCCTCAATTTTCGACCAGATTGCTAATTTCATCGAGTTACTAGCTTTGCTCCAAACAATAATTTCATCCAAGGTGCGTAGGCAACCAGTACACAGACTAGTCTCTGCATTGATCTTGCAAGCTTTTATGCATGGAGATGCGACATCGCTAGCGATGATCACTTCTTCCATAGCGTTAATCGGTTCTAATACTGGCACGTCATGTTCCTTACTTTTATATTTTCAATCTTGCTTCTGTAACCAATTAACTGCGCCCCGCGCTGCCGCCGCGCCTGTAGCAAAACAAGCACTCAATAAATAGCCACCTGTCGGGGCATCCCAGTTTAACATTTCGCCTGCACAAAAGTGCCCTGGAATTTTTTTCAACATGAAATGCTCATCCAATTCTGCCCAATTCAAACCACCCGCACTGCTTATCGCTTCATCAATAGGACGAGCGCGCAGTAATCGGAGTGGCATTGCTTTCAACGCCAAAGCTAATTGGTGGCCGTCTTGAATTTGCCCTGGGTTTAAACATTCGTAGATTAATGCGGTGTGAATGGGATGCAAGCCTAATTTACTACGCAAATGGCTAGACAGCGAGCGTGACCCGCGAGGTATGCATAATTCTCTATATACACGTTCTAGATCTCTTCCGGGTAAAAGATCTATCTGCAGTTCACAACTACCTTTATCGCGAATCTGTTCTCTAATTTGTGCGGAAAGCGCGTAAATGAGACTACCTTCAACTCCCGTTTCGCTGATGACAAACTGTCCTTGTCGTTTCTTTGTGGGGCCGGATTCGGTCATGATTGATGCAGAGACCGATGTCAATGGCTTACCAGCAAAATGTTGTCTAAAGTAGTCTGTCCATGCTAGTTCGAAGCCACAATTACTGGCTTCAAACGGTGCAATTGTTAGCTGTTTGTTTTGAAAAGGAGTAACCCAAGCTGCATCTGACCCCAAGCGTTGCCAACTCGCGCCTCCAAAAGCATATATACATGCGTCCGCGTTGACTGTATTCACACCTTCTGGTGAAAGGAAAACATGCCCTGTGTCCGACCAACCTTGCCACTTGTGCCGCATATGAAACTTCACACCAGACTCACGCAAACGATGTAGCCAAGCACGCAATAATGGCGCCGCTTTCATATCAACTGGAAATACTCGCTGTGAGCTACCAATAAATGTCGCAACACCCAAACTGTCCGCCCAACTACGAATCGCCGTTGCAGGAAACGCATTTAACGCTGCTTCTAGTTGAATTGAACTATCGTTGAAACGTGTGAGTAAATTCTCGTGCGCTTCAGCATGAGTTAAGTTCATACCGCTTTTACCAGCCAATAGAAACTTCCGACCCACTGATGGCATAGCATCGTATACATCAACGCTCATACCAGCAGCGATTGCACGTTCAGCGGCCATCAATCCGGCTGGGCCAGCACCAATCACGATAACTTGTTTTTTATTTAAAGACTGCATATTGGTGGAATTTTGGCGGATAAATCAATAGACAGCGAATTGTTGAATGATTTTAATTTGAAATAGGATTAGGAAGTGCTGATTCAGAATAGCAAAAGCCCCGTATTCTGTAGAGAATACGGGGCGATGCGGAATAAGAGCCTGACGATGACCTACTTTCACACTGGTTGCAGCACTATCATCGGCGCAAAGTCGTTTCACGGTCCTGTTCGGGATGGGAAGGGGTGGTAC
>CAUPNA010000094.1:0-17540 GCA_963512475.1 uncultured Undibacterium sp. | reverse complement strand
TCATTGCTGGCTCGGGTGCTAACTCTACGGTCGAAGCGATTGCCTTAACTAAATTTGCCAAAGAAGCTGGCGCAGATGCTTCTTTGCAGGTGGTGCCGTACTACAATCGCCCTACGCAAGAAGGTATGTATCAGCATTTTAAGAAAATTGCTGAGTCAGTTGATATTCCTATTATTTTGTACAACGTACCGGGTCGCACCGTGGCCGATATGTCGAACGAGACTATTGTCCGTTTGGCACAAGTGCCTGGCATTATCGGCATTAAAGAAGCAAGTGGTAACGTGGGTCGTGATCTTGAATTATTGCGTATGGTGCCGCCATCATTTGCGGTGTATTCGGGCGATGATCCAACTGCGATGACTTTGATGTTTTGTGGTGGTAAAGGTAATATTTCGGTGACTGCCAACGTCGCACCGCGCGCTATGCATGAGTTATGCGCTGCCGCGATGAAAGGCGATATCGCCAAAGCAGTTGAGATTAATAATCGTTTGATTCCCTTGCATGCTAAGTTATTCGTTGAGCCAAATCCCGTGCCAGTGAAGTGGGCTCTAGCGGAAATGGGCTTGATGCCAGCTGGAATTCGTTTGCCTTTGGTTAGCCTTTCTAGCCAATATCATGATATTGTTCGTTCCGCTTTACGTGAAGCAGGTGTATTGCAATAAGAATTTTTGACGAGTGCACTTGGCTAGTTAATGGCTAGTCCATGGCTGGAGATCAGTGCTCGTGCTTTCATGCATATTTAATTGATTACAATTTGTAGGGATTTTCACATGGCAAAAAGCGTTGTTGCTAATAAAAAGATGGTTCGTGCTTTGGCATTGGCTGGTGTAATTGGCGCTGCCGGACTGAGTGCTGGCTGTAGTTTCGTGGGTAATATCTCCGATTCCAATCGTATTGATTACAGAAGCGCAAGCAAGGCAAAAAACACTTCCCTCGATGTACCTCCTGATTTGACCCAAATACGCCGTGATAGTCGTTTTTCTATACCTGACGCGGAGCAGGGTAGCGCGACCGCGTCTTCTTATGCGGCAAAACGTGCTGGTGGCGCTGTTGCGACGGCTAATGGTGCCGTTGCCCCAGGTCAATTGAAAGACATGCGGATTGAGCGCAATGGCACGCAGCGTTATTTGGTCGTGAAATTTGCACCAGAAGTGTTATGGCCTCAATTGAAAGATTTTTGGCAAGAGCAGGGATTTCTGATCAATGTCGAAAATGAAGCTACCGGTGTTATGGAAACCGATTGGGCCGAGAATCGTGGCAAAATTCCGCAAGATATTATTCGTTCAACTATCGGCAAGGTGTTTGATGGTCTGTATTCCACGGGTGAGCGCGACAAATTCCGTACCCGTGTAGAACGTGCAGCGAATGGCGATGTTGAGGTGTACATTAGCCATCGTGGCGCGCAAGAAGTATTAACTGGTATGCAAAAAGATAATACGGCTTGGACGTCGCGCGAGAATGACGCTGGGCTGGAAGCAGAATTTTTATCGCGTTTGATGTTGCGCCTGGGATCCGACGAAGCTAAGGTGAAAACAGCAATTGCTGCAACTGCACCAACCGCTGCACCAGTTGGTGCACCTCGCTCTAAGTTGCTGACATTGAATGAGTTGAGCTATCTCGAGACAGATGAAGGATTTGATCGTTCATGGCGTCGTGTTGGTTTGGCTTTAGATCGTATTGGTTTCACAATTGAAGACAGAGATCGCTCAAAAGGCCTGTATTTCGTTCGTTATATTGATCAGGATATTGATGCGAAGACTAAGGGTGCTAGCCAAGGCTTCTTTGCGCGTTTGTTCTCATGGGGTTCTAGTGATGCTGCGAAGGACGGCGAGAAGTTCCGTATTTTGGTGCGTGATGCTGGTGAATCCAGTCGTGTGACGGTGCATGGTGAAGATGGTAAGGTTTCTTCTAGCCCAGTAGCGAATAAGATACTGAAAGTCTTGAATGAGCAGCTCAAATAAGACGCTCTAAAATCGATGTAAATGTGAAAAAACGGATCGTATGATCCGTTTTTTTTCGCCTTTTCTCATAGAACTCTAAGAATTTTGGAGTTCACACAAATGAAGACGCAAAAAAAGCCGGTCAAAGACCGGCTTTTCTTAAAAGTAATAAAAATTACTTAGATGCTGCTGCAGAAGCTGCTGCTGGAGCTGCTTCAGCTGCTGGTGCAGATGCTGGAGCTGCTGCAGATGCTGGAGCTGCTTCAACTGCTGGTGTAGAAGCTGCTGGAGCTTCTTCTTTTTTACCGCATGCTACCAAAGCTACTGCCAACAAAGAAACGAGCAAAAGTGATTTTTTCATGTTTTTACTTTCAATAAATAGATCTAAAAAAACAACAAACTTGCGATGAATAATTACCGGTAATTATCGCTCAATAGGTTAGACCGTCGGCACAAAAATCAAAAAGATCTTGCAAACCCTTCGAAACTTTCCTAACCGCGAATTATAATGATTTTTCTGTCAATCGAATATACCTGCTGGCCTTTTTTTTAAAAAAAATGAACTATTCATCTAATTTAAGCGACAATTTCATGTTTAGCTGTTGTATGTGCATCAAATAAGGTTTTTTACTCAAATAAAGTTCGCTATTTTATGTGGTAAAACACTCATATTTTCGCCAGCTCTAACCAACCATCTTCATACCAAATGCAGAATGCTTCTAATACGTCATCTGAAGCGTCGGCAATATCTTCGGCACTAAGTGATCGTTGGTTTGCTAATTTGGTCAGCGCTGGTTTATCGACCTTGCCTGCACTAAAAGACTCTCCGTTGATAAAAACATGCTTCCCTTGATATAGCATCTGCGTTTTCAACGATAGATTCACGCCGTACTTCAGTGCTGCCTGACTGAATTTCTTCGGGCTTAAAGGCTTCTCTGGAGAGTCGAAAAACACACTGGCCTTGGGTTCGGTCAAATACTCACCCAGAAAAATAGCCATATCTTCTTTGCTGAAAGTAATTTTAGCCAGTTCACTTGCTACTTTGTCCAGCATGACTTCGCTCAGTTCGGCAGGCGCTTTACTCATTTGTAAATCTGGATCTGCATAACGACCGGGCAATTCAATCGTATCTGCCATAAACTGCAGGAAACTCTCACCTAACTCTTGATAAGACGGAGAGCGGAATCCTATTGAATACGTCATGCACTCACCTAGGGCGACGCCGTCGTGTGCATAGTGCGGCGGTAAGTACAGCATGTCGCCAGGTTCAAGAACGAATTCTTGTTCAGATTTAAAGTTGCGCAAAATTTTCAAAGGCATGCCTTCGATTAAGCTTAAATCTTTCTGAGCACTGATTTGCCAGCGACGTTGACCGTGAGCTTGTAATAAAAATACATCATAGGAATCAAAATGCGGCCCGACACCGCCGCCTTCACGGGCATAACTGATCATTAAGTCATCTAGGCGTGCATCAGGTGCGAAGCGAAACTGACGCAATAATTCATCAGCTTTGGATTGATGTAAATTCACGCCTTGCACCAGTAAAGTCCAATCTTTCTTTTCTTTGACCGGGATTTTGTCTATAGGGCCATTTTTCATTTCCCAATGCTGATTGAAAAAGCAAATTAACCTTGATTCCACATCGTCTCGTCCGGCCATTTCGAATAATTCTTCAGGGCTGAATAAGGCTTTAAATCCTGGAATTGCCTGGCGTATGAGTAGTGGCTTTTTTTGCCAATATTCAGCAAAAAATTCTTCAGGAGAAATACCACCTAATAAGGTGAGAGCGGGAGATTTTTTCATAGTGCGGCTTTGGGATAGGGGAAATAAAAAGTTCAGGCAGGATAAATCATAGTCGCTTGCTTGACGAGGGTATAATGCACCTAGCTGCACAAAAGAACTGAAATTTTTAAGGAAATAGTATGAAAATTGCCAAAAATGCCGTGGTGACGGTCGAATACAGTTTGTCTGATACGCTCGGCAACCTGATCGAACAAGGACAAGAACCGATGGTATATCTCCACGGTGGCTATGAAAACACTTTGCCAAAGATAGAAGAAGCTTTGGATGGAAAAGAAGTTGGATTCAACGAGACGATACAAGTGGAGCCAGAAGATGCTTTTGGCGAATACGATGCGGAATTGGTGAAAATCGAAGAGCGCAAGCGCTTGCCTTCGCCCATTGAAATCGGTATGCAATTCGAAGGTACGCCTGAAGAAAGCGAAGATGGCGAAAGCATCATCTTCACGGTGACAGAAATAGCGGAAGACAAGGTTGTTCTGGACGGTAATCATCCCTTAGCTGGTATCGCGCTTCGATTTGCTTTGCATGTGATCGAAGTTCGTGAAGCGACAGAAGAAGAAATCGCGCACGGCCACGTGCATGGCGCGCATGGTCATCATGACGACGAAGATGATGAAGAAGGTGAATACCGCACTTATCCTTTACATTAAGTTTTGCGCGAAAGTTTTGCGATGTAGTCGCAAACGAAATTCGAAAGCTTCTATATTCAGATCGGGAATCATTGATTTTGGGTACAGAAGCTTTTTTTTTGCTTTACAAGTCAGATCACTTCTTTGGCTAGCGCTTTTAGCTTGTACAGCGCATCTAAAGCCTCTCGAGGCGTCATCGCATCAGGATCTATATCGTCGAAGGCGGTAATTAGCGCGGAGTCTTGTGGAGCCGACGATGTTTCTAACTCGGGTCCATCATTCGAGCTGCTGTTGTTATTCGTAAATAAATCAAATTGAGACGTGCTTTGTAAAGACTGCGCTTCCAAATCAGCTAGATGTTTGCGGGCAGCGCGAATTACAGGCTGCGGAATACCTGCCAATTGCGCAACTTGTAATCCATAGCTTTGTGAAGCTGGGCCTGCTTGCACCGCATGCAAGAATACGATATTTTCTTTGTGCTCGATTGCCGATAAATGGACGTTTTCAGCGCTTGGGTGAATATCTGGCAATTGGGTCAATTCAAAATAGTGAGTCGCGAACAGCGTATAACTTTTTGAAGTCATGATCAGATGACGTGCAATTGCCCAGGCTAAGGCCAGACCATCAAAAGTTGAAGTGCCGCGACCGACTTCATCCATCAAGACTAAAGAATTTTCTGTTGCGCCATGCAAAATCGCCGCCGATTCTGTCATCTCCACCATGAAAGTAGAGCGTCCACCAGCTAGATCGTCAGCCGCACCAATGCGTGTGAAAATACGATCAATCGGACCGATAGTAGCTTGGGTTGCCGGCACATAGCTGCCGACATAAGCAAGTAGCGTAATCAGCGCTGTTTGTCGCATAAAGGTGGATTTACCACCCATATTCGGACCTGTGATTAACAGTAACTTACGCTCGGCAGAAAGTTGGCAATCGTTGGCAATAAAGCGTTCGATTTGATTTTCAACCACAGGGTGACGACCTTGCAGGATATCTAAAGTTGGTTCACTGACTAACTGCGGTGCACACCAATTATTTTTCATAGCGTGGTCCGCCAGACTTACCAAGGCATCTAATTGTGCGATTGCATGCGCGATGGTTTGCAGCGTTTGAATATGCGGCAATAAATCTTGCAGTAATTTTTCATACAAAACTTTTTCACGCACTAGCGCACGCTCTTGCGCCGATAAAGCTTTGTCTTCAAAGGCTTTAAGTTCAGGCGTAATGTAGCGTTCAGCGTTTTTTAAGGTCTGGCGACGGCGATAATTGTCGGGAACTTTATCCGCTTGACCATTCGTGACTTCAATGTAGAAGCCGTGTACTTTATTGTATTCAACACGCAAATTCGCAATGCCAGTGCGGGCGCGTTCTGAGGTTTCTAGGTCAATCAAAAATTGACCTGCATTTTCAGAGAGCGACCGTAATTCATCAAGCTCAGCATCAAAACCATTCGCGATCACGCCGCCATCGCGCACCATGGTCGCTGGTTGTGGCATCAGAGAGCGTTCTAATAAATCTAGACATTCGCTCGGCGTCGCCAGATTTGTTAATGATTGCGCCAATAATTGTGGTTCATTATTTTTTAAGCACATGGACACATAACTACGCACTGTGCCCAGATGCTGAACGCCATCACGTAAAGCTGCAAGATCGCGTGGACGTGCTGAGAGCAGGGCGATACGCGTCGTGATGCGTTCGATATCAGGTATTGACGTCAAGGTGTTCGATAAGCCTGTTGTTGCATCGGCTTGCAATAGTGCGTCGATAGCTTGATGACGGTTACGAGCGATTTGTTGCTCGCGGCGTGCGTGATGCAACCAGTGGCGTAGCAAGCGTGAACCCATCGCCGTTCGACAATGGTCTAACAAGGAAAATAAAGTTGGCGATTCTTGTCCACGTAAAGTTTCGGTTAATTCCAGATTGCGCCGGGTAGCGGTATCGAGTCCGATAAATTCGTTTTCGGATTCTACGCTGAGTGAGTTGACGTGTTTTAAGCCACGCCCTTGAGTTGATTCAGCATAGCGTAAAAGTGCACCAGCAGCACCTAAAGCCGCGCCAAAATTCTCAACGCCAAAACCAGTCAAGGTAGAGGTTGCTAGTTGATCCTGTAAAGATTTTTGACCTTGCTTCAGATCGAAATGCCAATCGGGTACTTCGGAAAATTTTCCCGGCAATTCGTGGCGAAATTCTTCCAGCATCAAACCGCCAGCAGAGACTAAAACTTCGGCTGGTGATATCCTTTCTAATTCTTGTTGCAGGCGTGCTGGAAGTGATTTTTCATCGGTACTAAATTCCATCAACTTCAATGCACCGCTGGCTAAAGACAGCCAAGCCAAACCAATGTTAACAGTTTTGCGTTGGCTTAACAGGCACATCGCCAATAATGGACGCTCCGCTTTTGCTGGCAATAAATCCGTGTCAGTTAAAGTGCCCGGCGTAATCACGCGCATGACTTTGCGCTCGACTGGACCTTTACTCGTCGCAGGATCACCAATTTGTTCACAAATTGCTGCTGATTCACCGATCTTGACCAACTTAGCAAGGTAAGGTTCTATCGAATGAAAAGGAATGCCCGCCATTTTGATTGGCGCGCCATTCGAGGTGCCGCGCTGGGTTAAAGTAATTCCCAAAATACGCGAAACTTTTTCTGCATCTTCAAAAAATAATTCATAAAAATCGCCCATTCGATAGAACACCAAGGTATCGGGATAATCCGCTTTGATGCCTAGGTATTGCTTCATCATGGGGGTGTGAGTTTCGGTAGCAGCCATATTTTTATTGATATTTGTGAATTGAGTGCGGGAGATTTGAATTCTCTCAAGATGCGAAATCATAGCGTAAATACATAGGGAGACCGTGCAATTCCGATGATTTTTTTAACCCAGAATTTCCATTAGGATTTGAGACGATGGTGGATGTACTTTTCGAGGCAGTTTTTACGTGAATGAGGTGAAAATAGCTAGCTATTTGCAACGAAGAACGAAAAAAGTGACCGAAAATGCGCCGCCAGCGCTCAAGTAGTGTCGAAGACGCGCCTTATGGAAAACCTGGGTTCAAACCCCGTCTTGATTAATAAAAAACGGGCAATGCTCGCACATTTGCCCGTTTGATCTTACTTTTTACGCAAGCTAGGCGATAAATTATGCGCCGCCGCGACCACCTGAACGACGTGGCGTACTTTGCTTGAATGCTGGTTTTGCACCGGCAGGTTTTGGACCTGCATTGCGAGCGACATTGCTGCCAGCAGCCTTGGGTGTACCTTGTGGGCGGCTTGGTGCTTTACTGCGATTGCCACCAGCGCCAGCACCACCGCCACCACTGCGACCACGTCCTTGCGCAGGATTTGGAAAGCTGCGTAATTGTATTGGCTGTGCTTTTGCGTGTGGATCTGGAATGAAGCCGTCAATAATTTCTTGCGGAATTTGGCGTTTAATAAACTTCTCAATATCCGCCAAGAGTTTGAATTCATCGACACAGACCAAGGATACTGCTTCGCCAGTAGCACCAGCGCGACCAGTACGACCGATACGGTGTACATAATCTTCGGCGACGTTTGGCAAATCGTAGTTGACAACGTGTGGCAATTGATCGATGTCGATACCACGTGCTGCGATATCGGTGGCGACTAAGACTGTTAAGCTGCCATCTTTGAATTCCGCTAACGCTTTTGTGCGTGCCGATTGACTCTTATTGCCGTGAATCGCCATCGCATTGATTTCGTCGCGGATCAACTGTTCAACCAATTTATTTGCGCCATGCTTGGTGCGGGTGAAAACTAAAACCTGTGTCCACTTATGCGTTTTGATTAAGTGCGCTAGCATCGCTTGTTTTTTGTCGCGGTCAACTGGGTGCACTTTTTGTGCAATCACCTCGACGGTCGAATTGCGGCGTGCAACTTCTATCATCGCTGGGTTATTCAGCAATTTATCAGCGAGCGTTTTGATGTCGTCAGAGAAGGTCGCTGAGAACAATAAATTCTGACGTTTTGCTGGAAGTATCGCTAATACTTTCTTGATATCGTGGATGAAACCCATGTCCAGCATGCGGTCAGCTTCGTCCAATACCAAAATTTCGATATGGCGTAAATCGATCGTGCCTTGCTGATGATGATCGAGCAAGCGACCTGGTGTTGCCACCAAAACGTCAACGCCGGTTTTGAGTAATTTGACTTGCGGATTGATGCCAACGCCGCCGAAGATGACGCCAGAATTGAGTGGCGTATGTTTGCCATAAGTGGCGACGCTTTCTTCAACTTGTGCTGCCAATTCACGTGTGGGTGTTAAGACCAAAACACGGATATTGCGGCGATCGGTTTTGTTTTTTGGAGCGGCTGCGCTGCGTAATAAGCGTTCTAAGATGGGGAGCGTGAAGCCGGCGGTTTTGCCAGTGCCAGTTTGCGCGCCAGCGAGTAAGTCACCGCCTTTGATCACCGCAGGAATTGCTTGCGCTTGAATCGGTGTAGGAGTGGTGTAACCGTGTTCGCTAACTGCGCGAACGATGGACTCGGAAAGGCCGAGATCTGAAAATGTGGTCATGCTAATTTCTATATGAAACAAACTTCCCGCAGGGAGCGGGAAAGGTTTGCGTGCTGCTTGTTATTGCGATGCACATTACCTTCGGATCGAATGTGATGTGCGGTATGCGATTTTATTTTGCGAAAGCTTGTAAAGCATTAACCATTTGGCCGAACACTTTTGGTGTGCCAGCCAGAACGTCACCTTTGTACAGATAATCTGATTCACCAGCAAATGTACCAACGATGCCACCAGCTTCTGTTATGACTAAGGAGCCAGCAGCGATGTCCCAAGGTGCTAAACCTTTTTCAAAGAAACCATCTAAACGACCCATTGCGACGTAAGCCAGATCCAGTGCAGCAGCGCCTGGACGACGTAACCCCTGACATTTTTGCGTCATGATTTTGTACATTTCCATGTATTCGTCGAGACCCGCCATATTTCGGCCAGAGAAACCTGTGCCGATCAAGGCATCAGCTATCTTGTCGCATTTGGTGACGCGGATACGTTTGTCGTTCAAGAAAGCACCACCACCTTTGGAGGCGGTGAACATTTCATTGCGGCTAGGATCGTAGATAACTGCTTGGGTGATTACGCCTTTTTGTTGCAGGGCGATGGAAACGCAATATTGTGGAAAACCGTGGATGAAATTCGTCGTGCCATCGAGTGGGTCGATGATCCAGACATTTTCATTGTCGTCATGTAGATTTTTGGATGCGCCGGATTCTTCAGCAAGAATGGCGTGATCAGGATATGCGGAAGTCAGCACCTCAATAATCGCAGCTTCGGCAGCGCGATCAACTTCAGTCACGAAATCGTTGTATTGCTTTTCGCTGACTTGGACGCGGTCCACATCAAAAGAAGCACGGTTAATAATAGTCGCGGCACGACGAGCGGCTTTAATTGCCGTATTGAGCATTGGGTGCATAGAGTTTCCGTTAAAATGGCGGCAGCCCAGCCTTGAGTCTGAATTAGACCGAGGTCGTGATGATGTCGCACAAAGATGAATTAAAGAGCAGGGCGCGGTGGTTTCTCTGTTATTTATTGATTCATTGTAAAAACAACATAAACAACAAAAATTAACGCGCAATGGCGCTATTTTAAATGAACTTACCTATTTCTGATACATCTGTTTTTAATCGCCTGCGAATTGTCTTGGTCGATACTAGTCATCCCGGCAATATTGGTGCGGTGGCACGCGCCATGAAAACGATGGGGTTTTCTGACTTGCGTCTGGTTAATCCGCGTTTTGACGATGCACTTACAAATCCTGATGCCATTGCTTTCGCCAGTGGTGCGCAAGATATTTTGGCGTCAGCTAAAGTGGTCGATAAGATTGAGGATGCCTTAGTTGATTGTCATTTTGTCGCGGCAGTGAGTGCTCGTTTGCGAGAATTTTCACCGCCCGTTATAGCGCCGCGTGAATTTGCCGATAAGCTAGTGAATGCGATGACACAACCTGTCGCCTTAGTATTTGGTAGTGAACGTTATGGTTTGCCCAATGAGATTGTAATGAACAGTAATGTATTGATTAATGTGCCAGCAAATCCTGATTACTCCTCATTAAATTTGGCGCAAGCGGTGCAGATATTGGCTTATGAGTGCCGTATGAGTGTTCTTGCGAGTTCAACGTATTTGGCGCCAAAGTCTGAAGTTGGTTTTCAGGGCGATTTAGCCCCGCTTGAGCAAATCGATGGCATGTATCAACATCTGGAACAAGCGCTTATCAAAATTGAATTTCTGGATCCTCAGAACCCGAAAAAACTCATGCCAAGATTGAAACGCTTATTTTCGCGAGCTCAACTAGAAGTTGAAGAAGTGAATATAATTCGCGGAATTTCAAAGAGAATCATTGATCGCCATTAGTTTTACGTATTCTCTATTTTAGTTGCAAATTTGATTGATGAGAATTGAAACAAGTTGTTGACTAAAATAGTTTCTTTGCTTATTTAGCGACATTTGTTGTGTCTTTTGGTTAAAAAAAACTTGTTTATAAGAAAAAAACAGATGGTTTGTCTTTGAGGGTGCAAATAAAACAAGTAGTATTGTAGGTACTTGAACAAGAATTTTAAGTGTTAGCCAGACCTGTTGTTCAATGCATCGAGTCAAATTAATGCTTTATCAGTCATCGGTAATTTAGTAGTCGGTAGTTTGGTAATTAAAAAGGATCAATTATTTTAGTTCGTATGCACCATTTTCTTTATAGGTATGTGCTGGTATTGCTAATGGGGTCAATGTTGGCATTGCCGGCGTTCGGTCTCGGATTAGGTGAGATTCGTGTTCGCTCGTCTTTGGGGCAAAACTTGTTGGCGCACGCAGATATCATTGGGAGCGACGCCGAAATTGTAAATTCTTCATGCTTGCGCGCACGTATCTTGACTATGGATGGTGTATTTGTCGCTAGCGCCAATGTTACGGTGTATCAAAATCAAAAGAAGCGCGCTTTGTCATTTACGACGAAACAGCATATCAATGAGCCAGCAATAAACCTCGTTATCGATATTAACTGTGAAACTCAGTTGCATAGAGAGTTTTCTATTCTCTTGGATCCGCCGGAACTTAATGCCAATACAGTTAATTCGCAGCGCGACGAATCGCCATTTGCGCTGGTTCCTACAGCAAGAGAAAATAAATCGGCAGAATTCACTGATGCTTTAGCTGTGAGCGAAAGCAAACAAGCGGCGACCAAACAAAAGAAAAAACGAGAAAATCGGGAATTTGATCTTGTTGAAAACAAGAAACAGACTAGTTTTCTTGAAAAACCAGTCGCTGCCATTGAAAATAAGCGGAAGAAGTCTAGTTCGGCAAAAGACGTTCTCAAGTTATCAGATGAAGTGATTGTACCTATGCCGCAAGAAGGTTTGCGGATGAGCGATGTTTTGAGTACTGAATCAGGCAAGGCGCTGGTTCAGAACATGGAGGAGTTGCGTGCCGCCCAGGCAAAAATGGCTGCGATTTTACGTGACGAGCAGGTGCCAGTAGATAGCAGCGCTGCAAACAGAGATTCAAGTGAAATTGCAAGTCTGAAGTCTCAAGCCGAGCAACTCAAGAAACAAAATTTGTTAGATAAAGCTGCACTAAGCCAATTGCAAAATAAAGCGGGATTTGATTCTTGGCTGATCATCCTCGCAATTGTCGCAATCGTCGCGATCTTCATTATTTTATTTTTGTTGCTGTATATACGTCGCAATTTGACAGGAAAAACAGCGACTTGGTGGGAGGATGATGCCTTAGAGGGCCAAGTTTCTCAGCCAGAAAAAATCGAGGACGTAATTAGGAACTTGCATGCAAGCTATGACGCAAATCGTTCAAACAATGACGAGCTTGTTGCAAGCGCTGAAAAACGAAATTCTGTTCCTGTTACTGATACGCTCGATTTGGATCCTTTTGAAGAATCCACTCGTCCAAAACCTGCAAGCTCAGAAAATTTGAATCATCGTACGCCGAGTTTGGAAGAAACGAATAGTAGTGTTTTTAATTTCTTTACACCACGTGGTAGCTCGGTAAAAGTTGAAGAAATTTCAGATGTGACTCAGGAAGCTGAGTTCTGGATTTCGATGAACGATCCTCAGCGAGCAATCGAGATTCTGTCCGCGCAAGAAAAAATAGAACACCCAGATTCACCAGTCCCATGGTTGTTCTTGCTAGATTTATATCGGACGGTTAAAGATAAAGATAAATATGATCAGCTGCGTGACCGTTTCATTATTTTCTTTAATGCAAACATTCCCGAATTTGAGACCGATTTGTCACAAGTCGAAGTGCGCCATTTAGAAGATTTTTCACATTTGGTGCAACGAATCTGTGAGGGGTGGAATAGTCAAGAAATTATTCCTTATTTGGAAAGTTTGTTGATCGATGATCGCGAAGGTAAGCGGGCTGGTTTCGATTTGCCTGTGTATCGAGATATTCTCATGTTACTGGGAATTGCTCATGAGTTGGATAGGATTACAGCGATTGAGGGGCCGGTAAAAAGTGTGAATGTTTCGGCGCTTGCTGCGCAACCAGCCAATTTGGTGCCAGATCCTGTAGCTGAGGCGGATTTCGGTACTATAGAATTCGAAATGATTGACTTCCCTAAAATGGAAAGCGTAAAGAAATCAGGCAAATAGCTTGGTCGTTTCATTGGAATGTTAATTTTTTTTGCTAATTTTTATTTCGTACTCTTAACTCTGGAAAGAGTTCGTTGGTTGATGTTTTATGGTTTATTTAGTATCTTTCAGTTACAAATAATTGTTCTGATCTTAATGTTCAATGTGATTTGAATGTTAACGACTCCTAGCGGCTCGAATGAGTCGCTTTATTTTTTGCATATCGCATAGCGCAATAACAGGCTGGAGTCATCGTGCACATCAAGGTATAATCTCGCTTTCCGTTCCAACCCGCGATGTGTCTGTGCTCTCTCGTGATATTGCTAATGCGAGCTTCAGAAATCAGTCACTTTGCCTCAACTACATTCACGCCATGTTGATATTGCCAGGCTCTAACGCCCTGTCTGCTTTCCGTACTAAGAATCTATTGTCCCGCTTGCAAGCTGTTGATACCAATATTGTTGGCGTGACGGCACGTTACGCCCATTTTGTTGATGCCTCAGCGTCTTTGAGCGAGGTCGATGTCAGTCGTCTCAATGCACTTTTGGTTTACGGTGATGCATTCACTGGTAGCGAAGATGGCGATAGTTTCGTTGTAATCCCACGTTTCGGCACGATTTCACCGTGGGCCTCAAAAGCGACTGACATTGCGCACAATTGCGGTATGCAGCAAATCAAACGTGTAGAGCGTGGTGTGCAGTATTTTGTGCAAGTTAAGTCTGGACTGTTGGGTGGGGCAAAAAAACTCGCTGCCGACTCCAAACAAGGCGTTATCGCTTTATTGCATGATCGCATGACCGAGATGGTGCTAGAAGATTTGAATGCTGCGAATGGTCTGTTTACCGAACTGGAAGCTAAACCCTTGGAACACGTTGATGTTTTGGGCGGAGGCAAGGCAGCCCTGGTTGATGCCAACAATGTGCTAGGTTTGGCATTGTCAGATGACGAAGTTGATTACTTGGTCGATGCATTCACGACTGCAAAACGAAATCCAACGGACGTGGAATTGATGATGTTCGCGCAGGCCAATAGCGAACACTGCCGTCATAAAATCTTCAATGCCGATTGGACCATCGATGGTGAGAAAAAAGATATCTCGCTGTTCGGCATGATCAAGAACACTCATTTGTTACAACCAAAAGGCACGATCGTTGCCTACAGCGATAATTCCTCGATCATGGAAGGTGCAACCGTCACACGCTTTTATCCAAATGGTGCAGCGAACGGCAATGAATACAAAACTTCGACTGAATTGACGCATACCTTGATGAAGGTGGAAACACATAATCATCCAACTGCGATTTCGCCATTTCCTGGCGCATCTACGGGGGCTGGTGGAGAAATTCGTGATGAAGGCGCGACTGGTCGTGGTGCCAAACCAAAAGCAGGTTTAGCCGGTTTCACAGTGTCTAATTTGAATTTGCCAGGCAATGTGCAAGCTTGGGAAAATGCCAGTGATGTGTTGAGTAATAGCGCAACGACACTGCAATACGGCAAACCAGACCGTATCGCTTCGGCATTGCAAATTATGATCGAAGGCCCGATCGGCGGTGCTGCATTTAGCAATGAATTTGGTCGTCCAGTTTTGGGTGGCTATTTCCGTACTTACGAACAGAACGTTGGCGGCACCGTACACGGTTATCACAAGCCCATCATGATTGCTGGTGGTATTGGCAGTATCAACGACAAGCACACGAAAAAATTTGATTTGCCCGTCGGAAGTTTATTGGTTCAACTTGGCGGCCCAGGCATGCGCATTGGCATGGGCGGCAGTGCCGCTTCATCAATGGCGACTGGTACAAACACCGCTGATCTGGATTTTGATTCGGTTCAACGTGGCAATCCAGAAATGGAACGTCGCGCGCAAGAAGTGATTAACTCTTGCTGGCAATTGGGTGACAACAATCCAATTTTGTCGATCCACGATGTAGGTGCTGGTGGCTTGTCGAATGCTTTCCCAGAAATCACCAATGATGCCAAACGTGGCGCGATTTTTGATTTGCGCAAAGTGCCATTGGAAGAGAGCGGTATGGCGCCGAAAGAAATTTGGAGCAATGAATCGCAGGAGCGTTATGTGTTGGCGATTGCGCCAGAAAGCCTGCCTTTGTTCCAGTATTTCTGTGAACGGGAACGGTGTTTGTTTGCCGTCGTTGGCACTGCAACCGAAGAACGTCAGTTAAAAGTTATTGATCCGCTGAATGGCAATACGCCAGTCGATATGCCAATGAATGTATTGCTGGGTAAGCCGCCCAAAATGCATCGCGAAGTCGAGCATATCAAACATGATTTCCCTGCGATTGATTTGACTGCTATGGATTTGAAAGTGGTCGGTGAGCGCGTATTGAGTTTGCCAACGGTCGGCGATAAATCTTTCTTGGTTACGATTGGTGATCGCTCAGTTGGTGCGATGTCAGTACGTGACCAAATGGTCGGTCCATGGCAAGTGCCAGTCTCCGATTGTGCGGTAACTGCGATGAGTTTAGAAGGCCATTTAGGCGAAGCAATGTCTATGGGGGAACGTACTCCATTGGCGGTGATTGACGCTGCAGCATCCGGTCGTATGGCGGTCGGCGAGTCAATTACCAATATCGCAGCAGCGCCAATCTCCACTATTGAAAGTATCAAGCTTTCAGCAAACTGGATGGCGGCTTGTGGTCAACCTGGTCAAGATGCCGCTTTGTTTGATACGGTTAAAGCCATCGGCATGGAGCTCTGCCCAGCTTTGGGTATCAGTATTCCGGTTGGTAAAGATTCCTTGTCCATGCGTACAACATGGAAAGATGAGGGAGTCGATAAATCAGTGACTTCTCCTGTGTCGTTGATCATTTCCGCATTTGCGCCGGTGTACGACATCCGCAAATGCTTAACGCCACAAATCAAATTGGGTGCAGGCGACACTAGTCTGATCTTGATTGATCTTGGCCGTGGCAAGAATCGTTTGGGCGCATCTGCATTTGCGCAAGTCATGCAAAAGCTTGGTGATCAAACGCCGGATGTCGATAGTGCGGATGACTTAAAAGGCTTCTTTGCAGCGATTCAGACCTTAAATCAAGATGGCAAAATTTTGTCTTACCATGATCGTTCAGATGGCGGCTTGTACGGGACTTTGTGCGAAATGGCGTTTGCTGGTCGCAGCGGCTTAGCAATTAATCTTGATATGCTGACGATGGAAAGTGAACATGCAGCAGATCATGGCGATGCAAAAAACTGGGCAGGGCAGGTGGCTGAGCGTCGCAATGAATTAACTTTGCGTGCTTTGTTCAACGAAGAACTTGGTGCGGTTATTCAGGTTCGTACTGAACAGCGCACTGAAGTCATGGATGTCTTGCGTGCGCATAATCTTGGCGCATGCAGTCACGAAATCGGTAAGCCAAATAATAGCGGTATTATCTCTTTCATGCGTGATGCGAAAGAAATCTACAAAGAATCCCGCAGTGCTCTGCATCAAATCTGGAGCAAAACCAGCTGGCAAATCGCTCGCATGCGTGACAATCCAGATTGCGCCGATGCGGAATACGCGCGTTTGTCGGATGAGTCAGATTCAGGCATGAAACCGAAAATCACTTTCGATGCACAAGCCGATGTGGCAGCACCGTTTATCGTAACGGGCGTGCGTCCTAAAGTCGCAATTTTGCGCGAGCAAGGTGTGAATTCGCATATTGAAACAGCGTACGTGATGCACAAAGCGGGCTTTACCGCCGTTGACGTTCACATGAGTGACTTGATCGCAGGTCGCGCTAAGTTGGCGGACTACAAAGGCTTGATCGCAGTAGGCGGTTTTTCTTACGGTGACGTATTGGGTGCGGGTGAAGGCTGGGCGAAGACAATTTTGTTTAATGCCATGATGTCTGAGCAGTTCTCTGAATTCTTCCATCGTACCGATACCTTTGGTATGGGTATTTGTAACGGTTGTCAGATGATGAGCAATTTGAAGTCCATCATTCCAGGTGCGACTGCTTGGCCTAAATTCACTAAGAACAAATCCGAGCAATTCGAAGGCCGTTTCTCTATGGTAGAGATTTTGGAATCTAAGTCGATTTTCTTCCAAGGTATGGCGGGTACGCAAACACCAATCGCGGTGGCGCACGGTGAGGGATTTGCTGACTTCTCCACGACTGGCGATATCAATGCGGTGCGAGCAGCAATGCGCTTCGTCGATCATCAGGGCCAGCCAACGGAAGCTTATCCTTATAACCCAAATGGTTCACCACGTGGATTAACTTCAGTTACGAATGATGATGGTCGTTTTACCGTTATGATGCCGCACGCTGAGCGTGTGTTCCGCAGCGTTCTACATTCTTGGGCGCCTGAATCTTTTGGTGAAGATTCTCCATGGATGCGTATGTTTAGAAACGCACGGGTTTGGGTGGGATGATTTAGAGGCAGGCTTAAAACTAAATTAGAAAAGACTGTTTGCTTATCAGCTTACAGTTTTTTCATTTGGATGAGTTACTTCCTGAATTTATAGCCATCACAACAATATTAAAACTTCATAATTGATGCGCTTGGTTATATTTTATCTTGAAGTTGATTGAGCCGATAATCGGATTTCGATTTCTAGCC